>SMWK01000155.1 GCA_004356895.1 Gammaproteobacteria bacterium | reverse complement strand
GCACGACTGCCGTGCTGCCTGCAAGGAAGCAGCTTCCTGGCTCGAGTTGGTTCGTTGGATCGACGCGCAACCAAAAACCACAGCCGTCACCGTGCGGGAATTGCGTCAACGGCCACGAGCCGCCGCCAGGCACAACATAGCCAACCCGCGCGCAACCGCTTAGCTTTTCCAGAAATAAATCCCAGCGCAACCCTGCACCGGAGCTTCGGCCGCGCCCAAAACACGAGTATTGTGTACAGGCTCGACTCGACCCTCGGTTGGATCTGTCCCCCTCACTCCCTGTGGCGTGAGGATTTTATTTACCACTTTTTGAATCACCCGCGCTCATGTTGCAACTCATAGACATCTCCTTAAAACGCGGCGAGCGTATGTTGTTCGAAGGCCTTTCCTGCACCGTACACCCTGGCCAGAAAGCTTCGCTGACCGGCCGCAACGGATCTGGTAAATCCACGCTATTTGAACTCATTCTGGGGCGTTTACACCCGGAGACAGGTGATCTGCTGAAACCCGCAAGTTGGCGCCTCGCACACATGGCACAGCAAGTCGTGTTAAGCGACCGCGGCGCCCTCGATTACGTTCTCGACGGCCATAAACCATTGCGCCGTGTGCAACGCAGGCTCGAGCGAGCAGAGCACAACGGGGACGACCTGGAACTCGCCCATCTGCATGCCGAGTACGCCGACGTCGGTGGCTACGAAGCAGAGGCCCGGGCGGGAGAGATCCTTCACGGCCTGGGATTTACTGGCGAGGATTTCCAACAGCCTTTCCGAAGCTTCTCAGGCGGCTGGCGCATCCGCTTGAACCTCGCTCAAGCCTTGATGAGCCCGTGTGATCTGTTATTGCTGGATGAGCCAACAAACCATCTGGATCTGGATACCACTCTTTGGCTTGAATCCTGGCTGCAGCGGTTCGCCGGAACATTGTTGATCATCGCCCACGATCGCACTTTCCTCGATGCGGTGACGGATCACACGCTGCACATCGATCATGGTCACATCGACACCTATCGAGGCAATTACTCTTCTTTCGAGCGACAACGTGCCGAGGCGCTCGCACACCGTCAAGCCGCCTACTCAAAGCAGCAGACTCAGATCAAACACATGGAGCAGTTCGTCACACGCTTTCGAGCCAAAGCAAGCAAAGCCAAACAAGCCCAGAGTCGGTTGCGCGCCCTCGAGCGGATGACGGTGGTCGCTCCCGTATATGCCGAGTCACCCTACCGATTCAGCTTCACAAACCCCGATAAAATGTCGCATCCGCTCATCAGCCTACTTGACGTGGCAATTGGATACGGCAAACAACCCGTGTTAAGCGGTATCCGTCAATCTATTCTACCGGGCGCCAGAATCGGCGTGCTGGGTACTAATGGAGCCGGGAAGAGCACGTTACTCAAGTGTCTGGTCGGCAAGCTCGATCCAATCGAAGGCGAACTTATTTTTGGCCAGCACGCCAAGGTTGGCTATTTCGCCCAGCACCAGTTAGAAACGCTCGACTCTCGATCTTCGCCGTTGCAACAGCTCACAGATGCCAAGCCAGACGCCCGGGAACAATGGTGTCGAAACTATCTGGGGAGCTGGGGATTCGGCGCCGACATGATTGAGCGGCGGGTTGCAACGCTCTCAGGCGGTGAGAAAGCACGCCTGGTCCTGGCACTGATCGCCTTGACCCAACCCGCGCTGCTGATTCTCGACGAACCCACCAATCATCTGGATCTCGAGATGCGCGAAGCACTGGTGATGGCACTGCAGGACTATACGGGCGCACTGATCCTGGTGTCTCACGATCGCAGCCTGCTGCACCGAACGGTGGATGAGCTCTGGCTCGTCGATTCAGGCAAGCTGCATCAATTTGCTGGCGGTCTGGATGATTACACCGCTTTGCGCCGACCCACGCCGGCAAAATCCGTCACACATGGGAAAAGGGCTGAGCGACGAGCCGCGGCAGAAAAACGTCAACAAATGCAACCGTTGCGCAAAACCATCAGGAAGCTCGAAGAGAAGCTGGAAGGGCTCGGCGCCGAGTTGCAGAGCTTGGAAACTCGGCTCGCGGACCCAGAAATCTATCGCAGCCTGGGGGCTCAAGAGTTGGCCGAATTACTCACCAAAGCGGGAAAGCTACGGCAAAAAAAGGACAACGCCGAGCAAGCGTGGCTGACGGCGTCCGCAGAACTCGAACAGCTCAACCAGACCTGACGGCGCGTCCAGGGGTAACAAGATGGAAGGAGCGTTGCGACGCACTTGCTTTGTTTCAGTCGTCGTCATTGACGATGATTCGTACGTCCACATCGTCCGGGCCATGCCGCTCAATCCGAATGACCCGCTTCATTGGACCATGGCCGAATGAAAGCGCGCGAACTTTTGGGAATTCGCTCGCGGCAATCTCGATGGTTCGCACGCGTTTGTTGCGCCGCACCATGGCGGCGACTTCACCTTCCGCTTTCCCAAGCGCAAGGTATGCTTCCGCCACGGTAGTTACTTCGACACCCGCAACTTCGAGCAGGATATCGCCCGACTTGAGTTCGCTCTCAGCGGAGGAACTCACGACCAACACACCGCCATCCACACCGAAATAGCTACCGAGACCCTCATCCACATCGACCAGATGCGCCCGGTTGCCACCAATAGCAATCGTCTGGTGGCCATCGAGTATTTTCAAGTGCAGTCCAGCGAAATTCTCGAGCGCCGATAAAGCCGAAAGTTCCGCCAACTCCCCGATTTCGGACAGGCCACCGAGACGTTCAGTAAAGTCGGACAATTCGATCTCAAAACCGTCCAGACCGCTCAACATTTTCAGCACGTGTGAACGACGCTCTTGAGTGACGACATCGGCGATGTATACGGTCTCGTCGCGAAGATACTCCAGTTGCACGGTATCGCCCGCAGTCACCGTTGTGAGCACTTTGTTGAGGCGCTTGAGTGGGCTGTCACCCTCGCCGTCAAGACGTTCGCCGTTGATTGCCGTAAGCCGGTCACCCGCCTGTAACCCTGCTTCGACTGCCCCACCATCGGGAGTAACACCTTCGAGCAACAAGCCCCTGGAATCACCGTAGCCGGCGAGCAATACCCCGATAACCGGCTTTTTGCTGCGCTCGACATATTCAATCTCGAAAGCTTCGCGACTGGCTTCTGCCAGCTGACGCGCCGCTTTATCCAGCTCTGCTCGAGCCTCGTCCATGCGTGCTTCCACCTCGGCTTCCTGCAGAGCGAATTCCGCCTCCTGCAGAGCAAACTCCGTTTCCTGCTTCGCTAGTTCGAACTCCCGATCGCCCAACTCAGCGGCAGTCACAATGGGTACCGGCACCATGCAGCTAACAACCAAAAACAAAAATAGCCTTTTCATTCAAACCTCCTACCAGTGGTCTCAAAAATGCCGTCCTGGCATTTTTGTGCCACGGTTTTCTTCGAAAACCTCACATTTTCCTTTGGAAAATGATACGTACGTAGTGCGCATTCCCGCGCTCTAGTAGCGGTCTCATTTTCGAGGCCGCTACTAGTCTCCTAACCTCTTAATACAGGGCCATTCGCAACGACGGCTTTTGTCTGCGCTGGACTTCTACCAATGACTCCAGGAGCTCTACCCGCTGGCGCCATAAACGTTCCCGTTCCTGGGGGTCGGGCAACTGATCTTCGTAGTACCAGTTCAGCTCCGAATCTACATCGGCGATTCGGTACAGCAATGCTTGTTGACTCGAATTCCAAGCTAACTGGCCCGCGGGTACGCGCCTTTTGGCCTGAGGATAGAAAACCTGGGATTCGAGTTGTTGAGAGCGCAGCACCAAGTCGGACAACGGAGCGGTCGGTAATCCCGTCACGCCCTCGTCCCCGGGGTTCCACCACAAGATACTGAGCACAGCAGCAAAAAACACCGTTGCCGCAGTCGCCAGATTCGCCCACGGATAACGCTGTTTGAACCCCCGTTGACGCTCCAGGTTCTCATTTAGCCGCAGGCGCTGATCGATGTTCTGCCAGACCTCATCGGCAGGCTCAACACCCGGCAACTCGTTTAAGGCGTGTTTAATCTCTCTGAGCGATTTGAGGTGCGCACGACTCTCAGAATCGGCCTCGATCTCGGCCGACAGCCGCGGATCTACGTGTTCGCCGTCACGATGTGCGAGCAGATCTGATACCGGAATCTTCGATGTCATCGCGCGATCCTCCATAAAGCAAGGTCAGAGTCTGATAGCCCCTTGCCAGCTGCGATTTTGAATAGCTGGCAGTGCGTCCCAGGAGCGTGCCAATCTCTTTGTGGGTATAACCTTCCACGTCGTGCAGCCATATCACCATCCGGGTCTCTGCCGGGAGGGTGCCGAGCGCACGCTCGATATCCTGGCGATCCTCGAGCCGAGTCGAGTCATTGGTGACATCTGCGTCATCTACCAGCTCCAGGGTGACCCGGCGTTTGTGCCAGGGCGAGCGCAACCGCATGAGACAGTGATTGACGGCCACTTTACGTACCCAGCCTAAAACCGCATGCGGATCCTTGAGTGTGTGCGCTTTCTCGATCAGCTCGACAAACGTGTCCTGTACGACTTCCTGAGCAATCCCCTCGTCCTGGAGAATGCGCATTGCCATACCCATTACCATCGGTGCCAGGGTGCGATACGCGGTCGCCTGGGCGCGGCGATCACCACGCTGTAAACCGCGAGCAACACCCGAATCCAACTGGAGATCCGCAAATTTGGCCATATGGAAATTAGATGCGTCAGGGTGCGAAAAGGTCGCAGAACATGAACAGATTAGTTAGTTCTTGTCCAGAAATTCGGTTCCTCGGCAGCGGCGATGGCGCTCGGGCCCTTCGGGTAAGCCCTCACTTCGCGATGTCAGCCTGGGGCTGGACGCGCGTAACTCGATGGCCGGTCTTCGGCCTCCTCGGCAATCCGCCGACCCAAGGCCATATAGGTCGGGATTTCCTCGTCACTCAGCGCTTTCATGCGGATCTTGCGGGCCATCGCTGCTTCCAGGTAGGGGGCAAGCTCTTGCATTTTCCGTTCCTCGCGCTCTGCCTCACGCGCTTTGAACTCGGGCATGACCTCGCTAGCAAAAAGCTCCAGCGATTCGCAGATGTGCTCATGTTGATTCATGCCAGCTTGCTGGATGAAGGTCACCTGATCCACGCCACACTTCTCGAATTTCAGCAGATGTTTACGCAGATCGTCCGGGGTACCAATCCCGCCGCGGCCACCCGTGAGTGCTTCACCGGCAGTGCCAAGCTGCTGTTGCACAGAAGGCATGTGGACTTTCTTGAACTGCTTCCAGAGGTCGGTGCGGCCAGGCTTGTGCTCACCAAAGCCGTATAAACTGCCAAGGGCATATCCGAAGAACTCGAATCCTTCAAGCCCGCGCGCAACGGCCGTTTCCCGATCACGATGACAAGAGAAACTGGACACCATGCAGATGTTCGGGTTGATGGCGTGGCCGATGGGTACACAGTCCTCGCTCTTGATGATGTTGTAGTACTCGTCTACCCAGTTCTGAGCCTCCATTGGGTCCACAAATGCAAACGTCAGCGCACCAATGCCGAGGCGCGCTGCCATTCGAATAGTCTCGCGCTGCGAGCAGGCAACCCAGACCGGTGGGTGTGGGCGTTGCACCGGCTTCGGGACGACGTTGCGGCAGGGCATTGCAAAGTGCTGACCCTGGTAACCCGGATAGGGATCCATGGCGAGCATGTTGCAGATCTGCTCCGTCGCCTCGATGAACATCTTGCGTTTCTGCGCGACCGGGATCCCAAATCCGCCAAGTTCCAGTTCCGCTGAAGATTCGCCTGTGCCGAACTCCACCCGACCCTGGGATACGAGATCGAGTGTCGCAATCACCTCCGCGGTTCGCGCCGGGTGGTTGTACTGCGTAATGACCTGGCGGATGCCGTGGCCGAGGCGAATGTTTTTCGTGCGCTGGGAACAGGCCGCCAGAAATACTTCCGGCGCGGATGAATGGGAATACTCCTCGAGAAAGTGATGCTCGACCTCCCAGGCAAAGTCGATGCCGAGCTTGTCTGCAAGCTCTACCTGATCCAATGCGTCGAGGAACAATTTCTGCTCAGCACCGTCGGTCCACGGCCGCGGCAGCTGGTGCTCGTAAAAAATCCCAAACTTCATCGTTCAAAGCTCCTTCAATGCACTTCTTCAATGCGACCGTTCGTCCCCGAAGCCGTGCTCTACGAAATTGACAACCTGCTCAATCACCTCGTCCACGTCCAGTTGTTTACGTCCCGCGAAAATCATCGCGTGACGCATGAAGCCGCTTATTCCCTGGCTCAGCAGTGAAAGTGACCACTTACTGCGGATTTCACTACCACTGACTTCAGCCCCGATCGCCAGCGATAAAAAATCACTGATCCGATCGTAGATGCGCCAGGCATCATCGTTGTGCGGGGCAATCATCACAGGATCGAGAAAAGCTGCCTGCAACACCCCCGGATGTTCGCTGCCATATTCGATCATCGTACGCAGGATGACCTCGAGCCGAGCGCCCAAACCGATCACGCCATCAAGATTCTCTTCGTACCGTGCCACGAGCTCATCCTGGGCCTGCTCGGCAAAAGCCAGAAACACGGCTTCTTTATCCTGGAAGTGCAGGTAAAAAGTGCCGTTAGCGACGCCAGCGGCGCGGGCAATGTCCTGAGGTCGAGTGGCGTCGTAGCCGTTGTCGACAAACAACCGCCGAGCCGCATAGAGCAGCTTGCGATTGCTTTCCTGACGACGCCGGGTCTGTCCGTCGGCTTCTGTTAGCAACGCAGAACGTCCTGTTAAAATGACAATCTGTCATATTCTGCGACTGCAAGCTTGGCATTGCAACCTGATCGTGTCACTCGAACGTTCGGTCTGTTAGCATCGGATGATGGCGAAGACGCTAAACGTTCGCGATGCTCTCCTGGAACAGCTCGTTGTGGTATTCCGCGAACGAGGCTACGAAGGTGCAACCTTAGTACAGCTCGCTGCAGCCACCGGGCTCGGCAAGGCAAGCCTCTATCACCACTTTCCCGGTGGCAAAGCGGAGATGGCTGCCGTGTTACTGCGAAAATCCGTCGCAGAGTTACAACAGCGGGCATTTGCCCATCTCAACAAGACCAAACGGAGTCCGGTTGAGCGCCTGGATGCATTCATCGATGGATTCAGCGACTACGTTGCCCAGGGCGCCAGCCACTGTCTGGTAGCCGTAATCGCGCAAGGGTCCGCGGCAGACGTTCACGGTGATCTCATCAACAACCAGTTTGCAGACTGGCGTAGTTCCCTGATCAGGGTATACGAAGAGCTCGGCGAAAAACGCAAACGCGCCCGTCGTTCCGCGGATCAGTTGCTTGATGAGCTCTACGGAGCGTTGTTGACGGCGAAGCTTCTCGGCGACCCAAATCACTTCATGCGCTGCGTGAAACGTCTCAAGAGGGCACTAGGGGCTCTGGGTTAGCCGTAGCCGCTGAAGAGTTACGGATTAACGTAGCACAGTGTGGAGTTTTCCCACCCAGCCGATTAATCGTTCGGGCGCATTTTTTCGTCGCCAACTACCCGCCACAAACTTGTTGGCTTCGGCGAGCGTCGGGTAGATGTGGATCGTACCCAAGATTTTCTTCAACCCTAAGCCATGGGTCATCGCGAGGACAAATTCGGAAATCAGTTCACCCGCGTGGGCACCGACAATGGTTGCACCAAGAATGCGGTCTGTCCCTTTAGGGGTGATGACCTTCACCCAGCCTTGTGCCGTGCCATCAACGATGGCGCGATCCAGGTCGTCCAGGTCATAACGCACCACATCCACAGCCAAACCTTGCGCGAGCGCTTCGGTTTCCGATAAACCGACGCGGGCCACCTCTGGATCGGTGTAGGTTGCCCAGGGGACTACTGAGTAGTTGGCTTTGAACTTCCAGAACCCGCCGAATAACGCGTTTACGGCTGCATACCAGGCCTGATGAGACGCCATGTGGGTGAACTGATAAGGGCCGATGAGATCGCCGCAAGCGAAGATATTTTTTTCGGCAGTGCGCAGATAGGCGTCGACCGGTATCGTTCCATCCGCCGCTGGATACAACCCGACAGCCTCGAGACCGAGGCTTTCCGTGTATGCCCGTCGCCCGAGGGCTACCAGGATGCGGTCGAATTCGATTCCCACCTCACCTTCGGAAGTCTCAGCGAACAAGCGATTACCTGCCACCCGCACCGCCTTGTGAGCCAGCCGCACGTCCACACCTTCGCTCTTCAGAACTTCCGCGATGAAGGTCGAGGCATCGGCATCTTCGCGTGGCAGTAACTTGCCCTCCATATCAATCAACGTCACTTGCGAACCGAGGCGGGCAAAACTCTGTGCCAGCTCGCAGCCGATGGGGCCGCCTCCCAGCACGAGCAAACGTTGCGGCAGCGTCTGGAGTTCCCACAGATTGTCGGAAGTCAGCGGTTGTACGTCACTGAGCCCCGGGATGGGTGGCACGATGGGTACGGCGCCTGTCGCCAGTACGATATTGCGGGTACTCAGCACCTCAGAGCCAACGCGAACGTGGTGTTTGTCTTCAAGGCGAGCCTCTCCCATCACGCAGTTGACACCAAGCTCTGTATAGCGGGCCACCGAGTCCTTGGGCTCGATAGTCCGAATCGCGCGGTGTATGCGTGCCATCACTTTAGGGAAGTCGACACGCAGCTCCCCCGGCTCGAGACCATACTGCGCAGCGTTTCTGCAGTGATGAGCGATTTTTGCCGAGCGAATCAACGCTTTGCTCGGGATGCAACCGGTATTCAGGCAGTCGCCCCCCATCTTGTGTTTTTCCACGAGGGTGACTCGAGCGCGCACTGTCGCCGCAATTAACGCGGTAACAAGGCCCGCAGAACCGGCGCCGATGACCACGAGATTGTTATCGTATTTTTTCATTGTCGATGTTGATCTGCCGATTGTTCGGTGCGCCCACGCCTTAACCAGTTCATGCTCTTTTTCGCGAGCAGCGGAAATAATCCCAACAGCGAGAGCGCCACGATCAGGCCCGGGCTCAAAATTCCGGACAAGGTTTCAATCGCGGCCAGCTGGGTGCCCGCAAAAACAAAAACAAAAGTAGCCGCCAACATGCCCAGCTGGCTTACCCAGTAAAACTGCCACAGCGAAATGCGGGTCAGCCCCATGACCAGGTTCACCATGAAAAACGGCAACAGCGGCACCATCCTGAGGCTGAAGAGGTAAAAACCACCATCGTCGGCCAATCCCTGATTAACAGTAACCAACTGGGTCTTGAACCGCACCTGCACCCAATCGCGCAATAGCATCCGTGATACCAACATGGCGAGGGTGGCACCAATGGTGCTGGCAAATGAAACGAGTAAAAGCCCCCAGGGCAGACCGAACACCGCACCACCGGCAAGGGTCATGATCAACGCCCCTGGAACTGACAACGCCGTGACGAGGACGTAAAGCACGAAATAACTCACAGAACTCACCAGTGGGTTGCTCTCGACGTAGAAAACAACGTCGCCACGAACCTGCTGCAGATAGCCGAGATTCAGGTAAGCGTTCCCATCGAGAAGAAAAAAGGTCGCCAGCAACCCGATCACGAGGATTGCGAGCACGACTTTACCTTTGGTGTTCATCGATAGCTTCAGTACCATTGCGGTTTGTCGTGAAACAGGATCTCATTATGGCGCGCAGTTTCCCCCTGACCCGCTTGAGACGCAATCGTGCATCGGAGTTCTCGCGGCGTCTGGTACGGGAAACCACGTTGACCGTCGATGACCTGATCTATCCGGTTTTTATCGTTGCAGGCAGTAAACAACGTCAGCCGGTGGCATCGATGCCTGGGATCGAACGGCTCTCCATCGACAACCTGCTGAGCGAAGCCGAGGAAGTCGCAAAACTTGGCATACCCGCCATCGCACTTTTTCCCAACATCGATCCGGGATTGCGCACTCTCGAAGGCGAAGAAGCCTGGAATCCCGACGGGTTGATTCCTCGCGCGGTCAGCGCACTCAAAGAGGCGGTACCTGAACTCGGCATAATGACCGACGCCGCCCTTGATCCCTACACGACCCACGGCCAGGACGGCATCGTCGATGACAACGGTTACGTTCTAAACGACATCACAGTCGCAGCACTTGTTCGTCAGGCTGAGGTTTGTGCGCGCGCCGGTAGCGACGTGATTGCGCCTTCCGACATGATGGATGGCCGGGTCCGGGCGATCCGGCAAGCACTCGATGCAGCCGAGCAGGGCAATACATTGATCATGGCGTACTCCGCCAAGTACGCCTCTTCTTACTACGGGCCATTCCGTGACGCCGTCGGTTCTTCAGCCTTACTCGGCAGCGGCAACAAATTCACCTACCAGATGGATCCCGCCAACAGCGACGAAGCACTCCAGGAAATCGCCCTGGATCTGGCCGAAGGGGCGGATATGGTCATGGTAAAACCTGGCATGCCCTATCTCGACATCGTGAGAAGGGTAAAAGACGAATTCAAGGTACCAACGTTCGTTTATCAGGTCAGCGGGGAATATGCCATGCACATGGCGGCGATCGAAAAAGGCTGGTTGCCTGAGTCGGTGATCATGGAATCTGTGTTGTGTTTGAAGCGCGGTGGCGCGGACGGAATTTTGACGTACTTCGCCAAGCGCATCGCGCGAGGTTTGACTCAAAGCCGGTAGGATCATGCCCTTTCCCAGCAATTTTTAGTTAACCACACAACTCATGATAGACTCACTTACTAACGATACTTGGAGAGTTAGATGAGCGACAACATCGTTTTCACCTCGGATGCGGAGTTCGAAGCCGATGTCCTCAAATCGGACAAGCCAGTGCTTGTCGATTATTGGGCTGAATGGTGTGGGCCGTGCAAAATGATTGCACCCATCCTCGAAGAGATCGCCACCGAGTACGGCGATCGGGTGAAAGTATGCAAGCTGGATATCGATGCCAACACCGATGTCCCGCCTCGATATGGGATTCGCGGCATTCCAACACTCATGTTATTCAAGAACGGTGAGGTCGAGGCCACCAAGGTTGGCGCCATTTCCAAGTCGCAACTCGCGGCTTTTCTCGACAGCAACATCTGAACTCAGTTATTTCTGGCGCCGGGTGCCCGTTAATCGGCAGTTGACACCCGGCTATCGTTTAACGCACAGTTACCCGGCGACCTTGCTTGACGCTCGGCCGTAAAACACTAGACTAGGGGCATTCCTAAAACGATTGTGGTAGCAACCCGCTACCTTCTACCGCCGAATCCTGGTGCCTCCACCAACTTATGACAACCAAGATTCTCGGCTCCTACGTCTGCAAATCAATACTTGCTAACCAACTTGAAAGGCCATGAACCTAACAGATTTGAAACGCAAACCCGTCGGTGAGCTTATGGATATGGCTCGGGAAATGGGTCTCGAAAACCTGGCGCGCTCGCGCAAACAGGAAGTCATAGCAGCCATCGTCCGCAAACAAGCGAAGAATGGCGAAGACATCTACGGCGACGGAACTCTGGAAATACTCCAGGACGGCTTCGGTTTCCTGCGCTCGGCGGACAGCTCCTATCTTGCTGGACCCGACGATATCTACGTTTCCCCGAGCCAGATCCGCCGCTTCAACCTGCGCACCGGCGACAGTATTTCCGGCAAGGTCCGTCCGCCAAAGGATGGGGAGCGTTATTTCGCGCTGCTCAAGGTCGACCAGATCAACTTCAGCGACCCCAATTCAAAGAAACACAAGATTCTCTTCGAGAACTTGACGCCGCTGTTCCCCGACGAACGTTTCGTTCTGGAGCGCGGTAACGGCAGTACCGAAGACCTTACTTCGCGCATCATCGATTTGATCGCCCCCATCGGAAAAGGCCAACGGGGGTTGATCGTTTCTCCGCCCAAGGCCGGTAAAACAATCGTACTGCAGACCATAGCTGCATCCATTGCTGCGAACAGCCCTGAAACCACGCTCATCGTGCTGCTCATCGACGAACGGCCCGAAGAGGTTACGGACATGAAGCGCATGGTACGCGGCGAAGTGGTCGCCAGTACCTTCGATGAACCTCCGTCACGCCACGTGCAGGTCACCGAGATGGTGATAGAGAAGGCCAAACGGCTGGTGGAGCATCAGAAAAACGTCGTCATTCTGCTGGATTCCATTACCCGGCTCGCCCGCGCCTACAATACGATCGTGCCGTCCTCGGGCAAAGTGCTCACTGGAGGCGTAGACGCTCACGCGCTCGAACGCCCGAAGCGTTTTTTCGGTGCCGCGCGTAATATCGAAGAAGGCGGTAGCCTCACTATTATCGCGACGGCATTGATCGACACCGGCTCAAAAATGGATGAAGTCATCTACGAGGAATTCAAAGGCACCGGTAATCAGGAGTTACACCTGGAGCGAAAGATCGCAGAAAAACGGGTTTATCCCGCGATCAACATCCGTCGTTCCGCGACTCGCCGCGAGGAGCTTTTGATGGGCGAGTCGGAGTTGCAGCGAGTGTGGATTCTGCGCAAATTGCTCCACGACATGGACGATATGGGTGCCATCGAGTTCATGCTTGACAAGCTCAAAGACACGAAAACTAACGAGGAGTTCTTCGCATCGATGAAAGGCGGCAGGTGAACGAAATACGGAGCCTCCAGATTAGGCCGTCTGCAAGGCAGCAGCGTCACTAGGATTTCTTCTCCGGCCTCTTCTTTTCCGGCAGAGGCAGCTCGGGCAAATCCCCCAAAGTCTGGCTCAGGTATTCACTGCCCCGACTCACATCGCCCAACGCACTACAGAGTCGACCGAGTTCGCCGTACACCGCAGGATTTCGCAGCAGCCTGAGACTGACCTCCAGATACTCGCGCGCTTTTGCCCACTGCTGGTTCATCAGACATATTCGGCCTAAACAGAGCAGCAATCCAGCATCGTTCGGACGCGCCTTCAACCAGGCTTCCGCAACGACCAGTTGACGTGCAACATCACTGGAAACGATCCGGCCATACAGCTCTACGAGCGCATCGTCCCAGGTATGCTCGAGAGCAGTGCGCACCACCGTTTCGGCCTGTCTCACATTTCCATTGGCAAGCAGCATTTGCGCATAGTGCACCACCAGAGTACCTCGACGTCGCAGCTCCTTCGGAACAGAGCCGAAGACGCCTTCGAGGTCGGTTTTTTCGGCTTCCAGGCGGTGTGTCCAAGCAAGCAGCTGCAACTGATCAATCTCGTCCGTGGCAAGCGCTTTGGTTTTCTTGAGTACTGGGATCATCTCGATCAGGGCTTGCCAGTCGTGCAGCTCTTCATAACAACTTGCCAACATCGTCATCACCAACGTGTGTTTTGGCGCCTCAGAACGTAACTGCAGCAGTGTCGCCAGGCATTGTTCCCATTGGCCAATGGACATCTGCAATTGCGCCTGGGTCAGGGCCACAGCAAATCGCGAGCCGGGCGTGGTTTCGTGCGCTTTACGAAGTAGATCATCGCGTCCTTCGACATCGCTCAACTCATGTGCAGCACGGGCCGCATTGAGGTAATTGATCAGGGGAGAGCGCACTTCCGTCGCCGCCATAACCAACAGCTTTTTCGCTTCTGCCCACTGTCCTTCCGCCATCAACAACAATCCCTGTACGGTTTGCTGACGAGCACCGCGCACCTTACGGCGCCTGTTCCACGTTCCGAAGTTGCCTCCACCTCGCAGCAGTCTTGTACTCAGAAAGACGGTGAAACGGATGAGAAAATACAGTCCCAACAACATCAAGACGGCGAACCAGAGGCTGGTCTCTACGGCAAAGTCGTCGTATGAAACGAGCACATACCCGGCATCCCGTACCACCAACGTACCGACCAGCCCCCCCAGCACGACGGCGATAGCTAATACCAACAAACCGACCTTCATACAGGGCCTCTACGGGCTGCTACAAGCGCCGTCAGCGATCCGGAAATATCCGGCAATGTCAGATTCAGCTCCACCTCGAGAAGCTCCTGAAGCTCCGTGACGATGCGTTGAGTGATCTCCTCGTCCGCCGCAAGAAACTCAACAATCCAATCTCTAGCAGTCGCAATACTCTGCTCAAAGACCACTTGCTGTCGACGCAATGCTGCAAGCTGAGCCTTCTCCAGCATCAATCGCAGATTGAGTTCGAGATACACGGCTTCTTCGGGAGCGAGCAGAGGTTTCTGCCCACCCTCCAGGCGCCGGAAACGTAAATAACTGGCGAATTGAGCTCTCAGACCTGCAACGAAACCAACTTCGTCTCCGGTTACAGGTTCCTCATCTGAAGCACGCAGATACTCGGGAACCTTTAACGGCAGCTTGACGATTTCGCCCTTCACCGCCTCCAGGCGCAGATAGATTCCTTGCAGGTCATTATCGCGAACCGCACCAAGCGCAAGTATCTCGTCTGCAAGCTGAGAGCGCACCTCAAAGAAGCCAAAGTCGTCTATCTCCAGCAAAATCTGATCTGCGCCCCGCAGAAGCTGCAAAGCGCCCGTTACATCTCGCTCCATGAGCAGACGGTGATTGGCTATACGCAGCAGGTACTCTGCCTCAGCAAGCTTCCAAACTCGCGGTGGTGGTGGCGCCTGACTCGACACCGCATTGAGTGCATCAATCAGGTTGCTTTCTACTTCGGCGAGCCGCCTTTGCTGGTCAGCCTGGAATGATTCGAGCGCTGCGGGTTGCTCCTTCTGGATTTGCCGTAACCGATCAGCAACGCTCGAACCAGCCGACTCCAGCCCGTTGATACGCTGTTCTAAGGCTGCCAACGGATTCAGGTAGATGAAGAGATAGTATAGGTAGCTTCCTCCCAGCAAAGCCGTTAGCGCCAACAGGAAACTCAACCCCGAAAGGAATCTGCCCCGCGGCTTGACCCCCTGGCTGCCTTTTTCTGACGAGGCAGAACTCGAATTGTTCACCAACTTCTCGTTGGTCGACGAGCGGTCTCGCAAATCTTGTTCCATGTTCATCCCATCGCCTAACCGAATATGGCTAAGCCACGTAACACCGCGTCGCTGTCGGCACCCGCGCAATCATGTACATTCGCAAGGCCCACCGTCTTGCCTTTTAATGCAACCCGTTCGGACGGGACGAGTACCGGCACATCGGCATTGCCATTGGCAAGAAACCATAACCGGGCAGCGTTTTCGAATCCATCGCCACTGGCAACGATAATCATTTCCACTTCACCCAGCTGGCTGCGTTGATCGGCTAAAAGCCTGTCGATGGCTACGCGTCGATAGACGATCAACCGGTCAATTTCAGCACCACGCGAAGTGAGTTCGCAAGAAAGCAGATCGCGTCCCGCCATGCCTGCGACGAGTAAGATTCGCTTGTCGAGTACTTCCGTCAACTCCGGCAATTCAAGCAAACCAACTGACGAGCGCAGCTTGGGCACCGTGGCTTCGATACCTAATTCGGCCAGAGCAGCACCGGTTCGTCCGCCTACGGCTAAGACGACTGAATCTCCTATCGAGATATTCTGAGCGCCGAGAACCGCTGCATGTTCCGACAAGAACACCACCACATCGAAGCTTATGCTGGGGGGAGTCACAGCGATCGGTTCGATTTCGAGCACTGGGGCCACCAGCACTTCCACCCCATGGCTCTGCAGGACGGCGGCCAGCCGATCGGCGCCAGGTTGGCTACGGGTGATCCACACTCGCAACTTAAGACTCTAACAACAGATTATTGAAACGACGTTGTCCTGGCTTTGCGGGTCTCATCGGAGGCTCTGCAACAGTTCCAGTCCACCCTGACCGGCGAGATCAGCCACAACGTCTCGTGCCAGAGCGTCCGGCTGTGTGCCTGACGCTGCGGCCCGTAGAATCTCACTGCCATCCGGGGTAGCCAACACGGCGCGCAGCGTGATCCAGCCGTCTACGATCGTTGCATGGGCACCAAGTGGCGCGGAGCAATCGGCCTCAAGGCCCGCACTTACCCCTCGCTCCGCCTCGACGCAAGCACGAACGTCGGCATCATCCAGTGGTGACAAGAACTCGATCAAAGCTTCATCATTCGCCAAACACTCGATCCCGAGGGCTCCCTGTCCGCCCGCTGGCAAACAGATATTCGTGTCGAGATATTCCGTGACACGCGCCGCGAGCTGCAAGCGTTTGAGTCCGGCGCTCGCCAGCAACAGCGCATCGTATTCGCCACTATCGAGCTTACTCAGGCGCGTGTTGACGTTGCCACGTACCGGGCAGATGTCGAGATCTCTGCGGATGGCGTACACCTGAGACTGACGGCGCAGGCTCGATGAGCCGATCCGGGCACCGGTAGGTAATTCGGACAATTTTTCCCCATTGCGGCTAACGAGTACATCGCGGGGATCTTCCCGGAACGCAATCACCGGGAGTGAAAATCCGTCAGGCAGCACCGCGGGAATATCCTTCATGGAGTGCACGGCTATTTTTGCCTCTCCTGCGAGCAGCGCTGCTTCAAGCTCTTTGATGAATAACCCCTTGCCGCCAATCTCCGCCAGAGGTGCGTTCAACCATTTATCTCCGCTGGTCGTCATAGCGAGGAGTTTCATCTCGACACCAGGACGCACCTTCTCAAGCGCGTTCTTGACGAACTCGGCCTGCCAAAGAGCGAGCTTACTGCGTCGGGTAGCTATGATGATCGGGGGTTCAATCATTGGGCTGCACTAGTTTCCTGTCTCAAAAATGCCGTCCTGGCATTTTTGCTCTACGGTTTTCTTCGAAAACCTCCCATTTTCCTCCAGAAAAGGATACGTACGCAGTGCGTACGCAGTGCGTACGCAGTGCGCATCCCTGCACTCCCTCGAAGCGGTCTCATTTTGAGGCCGCTTCTAGAGCGTTTTGATGAATTTCCGTACTGCGGCGACATGCCGTCGGCTGATTTCAAGTGTTTCTTCCACGTCGCGCATGCGAATCTTGTAGTGACCACTCTCATGGACACGATCCAGACCTTCGATGTAGCGAGCAGCCACGAGTGCATTGCGATGGACTCGAACGAACTGGTCGCCAAACTCGGTTTCCAGCTCACGCAGCGTATCGTCCACGATGATCTCCCCATCACTGTGACGTACCGTGACGTATTTCTGATCCGCTTGAAAGTAGCGGATATCGTCGACCGGGATGAGTTCAATTCCTC
>SMWK01000154.1 GCA_004356895.1 Gammaproteobacteria bacterium | reverse complement strand
GTTCGATTGTCAGCTGCACATCATCGCCAACCTCAAGCCCCAGGAGCGCTTGCTCGAACCCCGGTAGCAGACTGCCATCACCCATCGCAAACGTGGCAGGGTCCCCGCCACGTGTGGAATCCACTTCATCCCCGTTAGCGAGGGCGAGGGTAAAATGTAACGTTACGCGACTCTCTGAGGTGATTCGTCGCTCGGCATTCTGCGCAATTCTTGCCGAATCTGTGGCAATTCTTGCCGTATCGGTAACGATAATTGCCGAATCGGACGGTTTCACTTCTCGGTATGCTCAAACTCGTGGCCGCTCCGGCGCTGCCGGGATTCCTCCACCATCCGCCAGATCCACAGTGCAGCACCCATAAACAACGCTGAATCTGCCAGGTTGAAAGCCGGAAAGTAATAGTCTTCATAGTGTACGAGCACGAAGTCGACCACGTAGCCATTATCATTCATCAGTCGATCGAAGAAGTTGCCGAGCGCCCCGCCCAGGATCAAACCATAAGCCCAACCCATCCAACGATCGCGTACTGGCATGCGCCACAATTCCGCGAGAATGAAGCCCACAAACACGATTGCTAGTACGACAAAAAACCAGCGCTGCCAGCCACCGGCAGAGTTCAACAACGAAAAAGCCGCGCCTTCGTTGTGCCAACGCACCCAACTGAACCAGGGGAAGATCTCGATCCGCTCACCGAGTATCAGGGTGACCTGTACCCACCATTTCGTCAGTTGATCGAGCCCCAGTATCAAACTGCCGAGGCCAAGCCACTTCAGCAGGTGAAATTTAGGCATGCGCGAACCACTCCCGGGCAATCCCGATATCCACATGAATCTGTGTTTTCAGCGCCTCTATGGATGCAAACATCTGCTCCTCCCGGATCTTGTGGTGAAACCGAACCGTGAGCAACCTGCCATAAATATTCTCATCAAAATCGAAGATGTGCACCTCGAGCAATGGCTCGGATCCATCAACCGTGGGTCTGATCCCAATGTTGGCTATACCGTTGTATGTCCGGTCGAGCCCATCAACACTCACTGAATACACCCCATTCAGGGCCGCCCGATAGCGTTGCAGGCGAATGTTTGCCGTCGGCGAACCCAGTTGTCTGCCAAGCTGACGGCCGTAGACGACCCGGCCCATGATGAAATAAGGATGACCCAGCAGTTTCTCAGCTTGGCTGAGATCTCCGGTGGCCAACATCTCCCGTATGCGGGTGCTACTGACGCGTTCATGTTCCAAGGTCAGCGTACCCATGTGGCTGACCCCGAATCCATGTCGAGCACCTGCCTCTTTCAGCATCGCGTAGTCCCCTTCCGCGCCTTTGCCGAAGCGCCAATCGTCGCCGACTACCAGGTACTTCACCCCCAGCATTTTCTTGAGAAGAGTATCCACTACCCACCGGGCCGGCGTGTTGGCGGTGCGCTCGTTAAACGGTAAACACAGTACGCGGTCAAGCTTGGTACGCTGCAGCAAGGTTATTTTCTCGCGGAATCGGGTGAGCCGGGCAGGCACGGCCGATCCCGCAAAAAACTCCCGCGGTTGCGGCTCGAACGTCAACAGCAAGCTCGGTACCCCGAGTTCTTTACCTTTGGCGATCAGATGGGCGAGCAACATCTGATGTCCATGGTGGACACCGTCGAAATTGCCCGCAGTGACCACACAACCCTGGTGTTCTTCCCGGATGTTGTGCAGACCGACGATTATCTCCATGGCGCGCCATTATACGGATTACACACGGAGCAACAGATTTTTTGGCCGTTCACCGAGGAGGAACAACACAGTCAAATAACAAAATGCACCAAGCAAGACGGCTTCGCCAAGCCAGAAGATCCGGGTGGCATCTGCCGCCCGTAACCACGCAGTATCTGCGGGAATCCACCAAAACAGCATGGCACCCATGCCAGCCGTCGCCAGCACCGCTCTAGCTAACCCAACACCGAGTTTGCGGCCCGGTTGATAAATCGCACGGCGTTCCAAACCGAACAACAACAACAAGGCATTCACCCAGGCGGCAACCGCAGTCGCCAAGGCAAGCCCTACGTGACCAAACCAGGAGAATAACGCGAGGTTGAGTACAACGTTTGTCGCAACCGCTATGGCACCGATTCGAAACGGTGTCTGAGTATCCTGGCGTGCGAAATAGGCAGGAGCCAATACCTTAACCATGACGAGGGCAACCACTCCGAACGAAAACGCCTGCAGGCTGAGCGCTGCCATCCTGGCATCCAACTCAGTCATTGCACCGCGCAGATAAATTGTCGAAATCAGCGGCACCGCAAGCACATACAACGCCATCGCAGCAGGTAAACCCAGTAGCACCCCAAGACGTAATCCCCAGTCGAGGCTGGCAGAAAATTTCTCGCGCTCCCCGGCCGCATCGAGTCTCGATAAATTCGGTAACAACACGGTCCCGAGCGCAACCGCCACCAGACCGATGGGCAACTCCATCAGCCGATCCGAATAGTAGAGCCACGAAATACTGCCAGTAAGCAATGTCGAGGCAAGAATGGTATCGATCAGGGTGTTGATCTGGCTCACGGATGCGGCAAGAACTGCCGGCACCAGCAATCGGCCAACCTGCTTTGCCCCTTCGTGACGAGCACTGATGCGAGGGGCGACAACCAAGTTGAGGCGCCTGATCGAAGGAAACTGAAACAACAACTGCACCAACCCGGCGGCAAATACACCCCAGGCAAGCGCGAACACCGGGTTAGTGAACAGATCCGCAGCAAAAAGCATCGCCGAGATGAGTGTGAGATTAAGCAACACCGGGGTGAACGCTGGAATCGCATAACGATGGTGGCTATTCTGCAACGCCCCCGCGAACGCGGTCAGCGAGATGAATCCGAGGTAAGGGAAAGTAATCCGCACCATATCGGTGGTGAGCGCAAAACGTTCTTCGTCGCCTAAGAATCCTGGCGCGAACACGGCCACCAGGCCCGGCGCAAGCAGCACGCCTGCAATCACCACAAATAAGAGCGCAATGGTCAGATTGCCCGCAACGACCGCAACGAACAACCGTAACTCGGCAACGCTTCGCGCCTTGTAGCGGATAAGAACGGGAACGAACGCCTGGTTGAAAGCGCCCTCGGCAAATAGCCTCCGAAAGAAGTTGGGTATCCGAAACGCGACAAAAAAAGCATCTGCGACTTCACTTGCCCCAAAAAAGTTAGCAAGCACCATGTCTCGCCCAAACCCGGAGATCCGCGAAAGCAGGGTCATACCCGCTACCACTCCGCCCTGGGCGGTGACGTTCTGCGCTGGATCTTCAGCCTGCATATCGCACCGATTCAGTGGAAGACGTAGAGTTGTCTCTATTGTAGAAAGCGGGTTTCGGTTGACATACCCATAACCACAACGGCATATTACCGCGCTCTCGAATTCCGGACCTTCAGGAGTGCCTTTTGGCAAATAGCCCACAAGCTCGTAAACGTGCCCGTCAGGGAGAAAAACGCCGCCGTCACAACGCGAGCCAGCGTTCCATGGTGCGCACGTACATCAAACGGGTAAATGCCGCCATCGGCACCCAGGATCACGACGCAGCAAGCGCAGCGCTCGTATCGGCGATTCCAATCATTGATCGGATGGTCTCCAAAGGCATCATGCCCAAGAACAAGGCTGCCCGGCACAAGTCACGATTGAGCGCGCACGTTCGATCCCTGGCTAGCTGATCCCACGGCTTCACCCACCTGACGCGCCCTCACCCACTCAGCAGCACGAGGTTGTCGCGGTGTACGAGTTCCGGTTCCAGGCAATAGCCTAGCCTTGCGCTGATCTCATCGGAACTCGCACCAACCAGCTTGCTGGCGTCGCTGCTGCCGTAGTTAGCCAACCCTTGCGCCACCAAACCACCTGATTCATCAACGCAGCGAACCATGTCGCCGCGCACAAACTCCCCTCGCACCGCAACCACGCCGACCGGCAGAAGGCTAACCCCTTTGTGCTGCAGTGCATCCACCGCCCCGGGATCGAGTTGTAGCTCGCCCTTGGCCTTGAGGTGACCGGCGATCCATCGCTTACGGGCATCGAGCGGGTTTAGCGAAGCTGCCAGCAGCGTTCCCACCGCCTCACCGTGGAGTATTCGAGTAAGCACACCCGCCTCACGACCGTTGGCAATCACCGTATGAGTACCCGAACGGGCGGCGAGTCGCGCTGCCTGCACCTTCGTGATCATTCCGCCACGACCAAGCGCGCTTGTCCCTTTTCCGGCCATGGCATCGAGACGCTCATCGCTGGCATCGGCGAATGGCACGATCGGCGCCGTCGGACACTCGCCAGGGTCCGTTTCGTGCAGGCCATCGGTATCGGTTAACACGATCATCACATCCGCCCGCAGCAGATTGGCCACCAGCGCAGCTAAAGTATCGTTGTCCCCAAACCTGATCTCCTCGGTTGCAACCGAGTCATTCTCGTTGACAACGGGAACGACCCCGAGATCCAGCAGTGTAGTCAACGCGGAACGGGCATTGAGGTAGCGTTGTCGGTCTGCCAGATCATCGTGGGTCAGCAACACCAGAGCGGTTAGCCGACCGTTCGCTGCAAAAGCACGCTCATAGGCATGGATCAAACCCATCTGGCCGACGGCAGCAGCAGCTTGAAGCTCGTGAACTGAAGTGGGACGGCTAGCCAACCCCAACCGATTCACACCTTCCGCGACGGCTCCCGAAGAGACCAGCAGTACCTGGCGATCTTCTTCAATGAGCCTATGTATTTGATCGCACCAGGCTTCGAGCTGCTCATAGGACAAGCCCGTATCCAGGTCCGTCAACAATGCGCTGCCGATTTTGACGACGATGCACTTTGCCGCGGCAATCTCCCGGCGTAGCTTCTCAGCCCTCTGGGTCATCGCTACTCCCGTGTGTACTCCACTTCCGCAGCGTCATCGTCATCGCTACCTTCGTCTCCCGGAGAGCTATCGCCCATGGTCGGGTGTGTTGTGTCGGCTTTTACCGGACGCCGCGCCAGCGCGCTTTGTAACACATCCTCACCGATTTCGGCTTCCAGCGCGCCGCGCGCTGCGGCAAGATCGGGATCGCTCGCCAGCGCCTGGCGGATTTCGTTCACAAATTGCATGAGCCCATTCACCAGCGTATCGAGCCCGATGTCACCCAGGGCAGACACCGCATGCAGCGGCCGGTCCGGATAAGCATTGCTCATCCTCTCCCGCAACGATGCCAACTCTCGAGGCGACATCATGTCGACCTTGCTCAGCACCATCCACACAGGCCGCTTGGCTAAGCTGGGGCTGTAAGTCATGAGTTCGCGTTCAATGAGGGCGGCGTTTGCAACGGGATCGGAACCGTCTATCGGCGCAACTTCGACGAGATGCAGCATGACTCGAGTTCGCGACAGATGTCTTAGAAACTGCACCCCAAGCCCGGTTCCTTCGGCAGCGCCACTAATGAGACCCGGAATATCCGCCATCACGAAGCTCGCATCGGCATCGATACGAACCACGCCAAGGCTGGGAACGAGCGTTGTGAACGGATAGTCGGCCACTTTCGGGTTTGCCGCCGAGACCTGGCCGATCAACGTCGACTTGCCAGCGTTCGGTAACCCCAGCAAGCCAACATCGGCCAACAGTTTTAGTTGCAGGCGTAACCTGCGTACTTCGCCGGGTTCCCCAGGCGTTGTTCGTCGAGGAGCGCGATTGGTGCTGGACTTGAAGTGGGCGTTACCCAGCCCGCGCTGCCCACCCCTGGCGACCAGCAGCGTCTGTTCGGGTTTCGCAAGATCACCGAGGGTTTCAAGGGTTTCTTCGTCGATCACCGATGTCCCTATCGGTACACGTACACGCATCACCTCACCCTGGGCGCCCGTCTTGTTGCGACCGCCGCCGGGTCGCCCATTGCGTGCTCGATAGAGTGGTCGAAAACGAAAGTCGATGAGTGTGTTGAGGCCAGGATCTGAGATCAACAAAATGTCACCACCGCCCCCCCCGTTACCACCATCGGGACCACCACGGGCAATGTACTTCTCACGGCGAAAGCTCAAGCAGCCGCCGCCGCCCTTCCCAGCTTCCACACGAATGGTCGCTTCATCAATAAATTTCATGAGTCACAAAAAAAACCCCGCGATTGCGGGGTTTGTTATCTTAAGCTTCCGCACCTAACGGTTCCACCGTCACGAATTGTCGGTTCTGCCTACCCTTCTTAACGAACTTGACGTGACCATCGGCGGTAGCAAACAGCGTGTGGTCGCGACCACAGCCTACATTGGCGCCCGGATGAACTTTCGTGCCCCGCTGACGGACGATGATGTTGCCCGCATTAACGAATTCCCCGCCGTATTTCTTCACGCCCAGACGTTTGGATTGCGAATCGCGCCCGTTGCGAGTACTTCCGCCTGCTTTTTTATGCGCCATTTTATCTATCTCCTGTTAGAAACCAGGAACCTTGAGCCGCTCATGCGCTGATGGCGGTAATTTTGAGTTCCGTATACCACTGACGATGTCCTTGTCTGCGCATGTAATCTTTGCGGCGTTTGAACTTGATTATTCGGATCTTCTTAGCACGGTCGTGGCAAATAACCTCGGCGGTGACCTTGCCGCCTTCTACATAAGGCTTACCCACAGACACATCATTACCGTCAGCTACCATCAGCACCTTGTCGAACACAACTTCCTCACCAGGCTCAGCTGTAATCAACTCGAGTTTGATGATCTCACCCTCGGTTACCCGATGTTGTTTTCCACCGCTGGAGAAAACCGCAAACATAATCTGTACTCCTGAACCCCACCTGGTGTATTACAATGATTGAGCGATTTATGACCGCTGAATTAATCGGGACATTTCTGCACACGATTCGCAAAAAAGTCCGTGATAGCGCACGGAGCCACTGGCGAGCCGTTGGCGAGCCGCAAAAAGCGCGTCATTCTACGGGCAAATATATTAGTTTACAACGAGTTGGAGGCCTGAATATCGCCTGGATAAGGTACCCCACCAGCCATCAACAAGATATAGAATCAAATCACCAAGTGTAAAGTCACTCATCGAGGACAAATGCCGGTCAATTCAGCTATAGCGCCCACCACCGTCAGCCGCATCGCCGCGAACATTGTCGAACTCGGGCCGGTTTACAAGCTGGTGGAACAGGATTTCGTGGCTGTGAACGGTTTAATTCCAAAACAACTCACCTCGGGGGTGGATCTCGTAGAAGAAATTGGCAACCACATTATCGAGAGCGGCGGTAAGCGGTTACGCCCACTGATGGTTTTGTTAGGCGCTCATTGTTGTGGATATCCGGGTGACGACCACATCCGATTGGCTGCAATCATCGAGTTTCTGCACACCGCCACGCTACTTCACGATGACGTCGTGGATCGATCCGATTTACGCCGTGGACGAGTCACCGCTAACGCAATCTGGGGTAATGCACCAAGCATTTTAGTGGGCGATTTTCTCTACTCACGCGCATTCCAGCTCATGGTGGAAATGGACAACATGGATATCATGGCAATTCTGTCCGACGCAACCAATACCATTGCCGAAGGCGAAGTGATGCAGCTCGCCAACGTCGGCAACCGTCATGTGAGCGAGCAGCAGTACATGGAAGTGATTCGCTGCAAAACCGCCCTGTTGTTTCAAGCAGCAACGCATACAGCGGCCGTGTTGGCTTGCGACGAATCCGCAACCATCACAGCACTTCGCGACTTTGGGCTGCACTTCGGTCTTGCCTACCAATTGGTAGATGACTGGTTGGACTATGCAGGCGATAGCGAGGTAATGGGTAAGAATGTAGGAGCGGATCTTGCGGAAGGAAAGCTCACGCTGCCACTCATCTACGCGCTTGCTCAGTCCCCCCGTGAATTCGTGGCTCGCGTCGACGAAGTTCTAGCCGGCAAGTCTTCCGACAGTCTGGATGACATCATTTCGATCGTGCGGGATTCAGGCGCTCTCGACTATACCCAGCGTGTGGCCCGGGACCAGACTCAGTTAGCGATTACCTGTCTCGACCGTCTACCAGAAAGCGACTATCGAGATGCCATGGAAACCCTGACCTACTTCTGCGTGACTCGTTTGAGCTAGTGCCGAGTCGTACAAAACACCCCAGTGATCTGCTGGTTCTGGTCACTGCCATACGCGCCAGGCTGATCTTCCTCACTTTGAACATCTGTTTTTCAGCTACCTTGGTGGCGGCCGCCGAGCCCATACCGATGACCGAGAGTTTGCCGCTCGAGCCCTGTACGCTCACCGGTAGTTACGGAGTCGGGCGGGTAGAAGCACACTGCGGTACGCTCACGGTCGCAGAGAATCCCGACGATAAAAACGGGCCGACCCTCGAGCTTTTCGTCGCGGTGATCCGATCCTTGAGCGCGAACCCGAAGCCCGACGCATTCACACTCATCAATGGTGGACCGGGTGGCTCATCCGTACAGCTTTACGTCGACCTGTCTCGGGTATTCAGCGGATTTCTCACTGAGCGCGATATCCTGCTGATCGATCAACGCGGCACCGGCCGCTCCAACCCCCTCGAATGCGCCGATCTGGAACAAGCCAATCAGGAAACGGACCTCGACGTCCTGAGGACAGCGACTCGTGCTTGCCTGAAGAGTCTGCAGGGTGACCCTCGTTTCTACTCCACTAGCGTTGCAGTACAGGATCTCGAACTGGTGCGACTTGCGATGGGGTATGAGCAACTCAATATCTACGGGGTCTCTTACGGCACCCGCGTAGCTATGCATTACCTGAGGCGTTTTCCTAATTCGGTGCGCACGCTGATCATCGACGGTGTTGTTCCGCCGAGTCTGGCGCTCGGTGCAAACGTAGCGATCAATTCGCAACACACACTGGATGGCATTTTTGCCCGCTGCAAGCAGGAACCCGCTTGCGCGGAGAGCTTTCCTGAGCTTCAAGCTCACTTCGAGACACTCAGCCGCGAACTCAAAGCGAACCCTGTCGAACTGAACCTACCTCACCCGGTGACAGGCAAAATTACCCCTCTGACGTTGGGTTATGGACATCTAGCCATCACTATCCGGTTGCTGGCTTATAGCCCCGAAACCACAGCGTTGATTCCACTGATCATCGAAGAAGCGGTAACGAGAAGAAACTACATCCCGATTGCAACGCACGCGCTCAAGGTAATCACCCAAATTTCCACGGCGATCAACTTCGGCATGCACAACTCCGTGATTTGCACCGAAGACACGCCGTTTTTTGACTATGGAGACGCGGTTCTGGCGGAGTTGGAAAAGACTTATCTCGGCTCGGAACAGCTCGATGTGCTCAATGTCATGTGTGAACAATGGCCACAAGGCCTCATCGATGGTGACATGAAGGAACCGCTCCAAGCAGATCATCCGATCCTCATTCTCTCCGGCGAGAACGATCCGATAACCCCGCCTCGGTATGGAGAACTGGTGCTCGGCAATTTCCGCAATGCACACCATGTGATTGCTCCCGGACAGGGACATGGTGTGATCAGCCGTGGCTGCTTACCGCGATTGGTAACAGAATTTGTCGAGTCCGCTGATCTCGAAGCGCTTGATTCGAGTTGTGTCCAGCGCCTGGCGCCAACGCCATTTTTCATCAATCTGATGGGCCCCGCTCCATGATTCGAGCTGAGGGTTTATGCAAAAACTTCGGCAACGTTGAAGCAGTCATCGATGCTTCATTTTCAGCCGATGATGGCAAAGTGACGGCACTGCTGGGACCCAACGGCGCAGGCAAGTCGACATCGTTGCGCATGTTGTCCACGGTGATCAAACCCAGCGCAGGTAGCGCCTATGTGGATGGCTTTGATGTGAGCTCGGATCCCATGGCCGTTTGTTCTCGCATTGGGGTTTTACCCCACGCAACGGGACTCTATGACCGCTTGAGTGCGCGCGAGAACATTCGCTATTACGGCGAGCTGCACGGTATGGAACGCGACCCATTGGAAGCCCGGATAGAGAGTCTGATTGAGCTCCTCGACATGTCTGAATTCAGCGACCGGCGCGTTGCAGGATTCTCTCAGGGACAGCGCATCAAGGTCGCGCTCGCACGAGCTATCGTGCACAACCCCCAAAACGTATTGCTCGACGAGCCAACGAACGGGCTGGACGTGATGGCCACCCGGGCACTGCGCGAGATCATCCTGCGATTCAAGACTGAGGGCCGCTGCGTGCTGTTCTCGAGCCACGTCATGCAGGAAGTTACCAACCTCTGCGACGACGTAATAATCATAGGTCGGGGCCGGGTCCAGTTTCAGGGTACTTTGGAACGTCTGAAAACAGATACCGGCCAGGAAGACCTGGAAGAGGCTTTCATCCGCGTGATCGGAGCAGACACCTGATGCGCGGCTTCATGACCGTGCTGCGCAAAGAATGTACCGACAACATCCGCGACAGACGTACCATCATCTCGTCGTTTTCTCTTGCGCTGCTGGGTCCTGCACTATTTGTCGGTCTGATGGCTTTCGTCCTCAACACTGCCCTCGGTACCTCAACCGATGCAGTCGTACTGACGGTGGTGGGGAGCGAAAACGCCCCGCAACTCGTATCCTACTTGGAACAGCAGAATACAGAAATCAGCCGCGAAGAACTCGAAAATCCGAAGCAGGCCGTGATCGACGGCAGCCACGATCTGATTCTGGTCATCCCCGAAACCTATGCACGGCGCTTCTCCAACGGCGAGATCAACTCGCTGCCCCTCATCTACGACAGCTCATCACTGGGCAAAGCACGCCGCAACTACAACCAGGTGAGGGACATGATCCGTCGCTTTGCTCAAGGTATCGGTTTTCTTAGATTACAATTAAGAGGCGTCGATCCAAGCATCACTGCCCCGGTTCTCGTGCAGGAGGTGGATACCGCCTCTCCAGCCGCCCGTGCACTCACAATTCTGGCAACGTTACCTTACCTGTTAGTGCTCGTGATATTCATGGGCGGTTTCTATCTTGCCATTGACACCACGGCAGGAGAGCGAGAGCACGGCTCGTTGGAACCCCTGCTCTCACAGCCTACATCGCGAACTCAACTTGTGCTGGGCAAGATCACCGCAACAAGCATCTTTGGTGCAATGTCACTGGTTTTGTTCCTGGCGAGCCTTGCAGTCGCTGTACCTTTTGTGCCCTTGCATAAAATTGGCATGTCGCTGGAAATCAGCCTTGGCGCCAGCGTGGGGATCTTCCTGGTAGCGCTGCCCCTCATCTTCTTCGCAGCGTCCCTGCTTACCGTAGTTGCGTCGTTCGCGAAAAGTTACAAAGAAGCGCAAACCTACCTCACTATCGTCATCCTGGTACCCACGATGCCGCTAATCATCGCCCAGCTACTGGGCGTTGAGGCATCGACCTCACTCATGCTCGTTCCAAGTTTGAGTCAGTCGACCCTGATCAGTGCCCTCATTATCGGCGAACCCGTCGAATGGCTGCACCTGGTGGTCTCGGCAATAACAACCGGGACGCTTGGCGCTGGTCTGGCATGGCTTGCGATCAGCCTCTATCGACGGGAGAGCATTCTGATCTAGCCTGCAGAAGTTATTCAGGCGGTTGTCGCTGACCAGATCGGCTCTTACAATACGCGACCCTTTGGGGCTTCGGAGTGTAGCTCAGCTTGGTAGAGCACCACGTTCGGGACGTGGGGGCCGGAGGTTCAAATCCTCTCACTCCGACCAACTAAAATTTCTGCAACAGCTACTTTGCAAGCGAGGATGATCATACCTCCGGCCCGCCAGAGCCGTGCGACGGCCGGTTAAATCCTCTCACTCCGACCAACTAAAATTTCTGCAACAGCTACTTTGCAAGCGAGGGTGATCATACCTCCGGCCCGCCGGAGCCGTACG
>SMWK01000153.1 GCA_004356895.1 Gammaproteobacteria bacterium | reverse complement strand
GTGGCCTTGCGGTAGCTGTTGGGTCAGCTTCGAGACCAAGAAAGTTGCTGTGACGGAGATCGCCTCACCCATGGCGGCGCAGGAAAACGGGTTCGGTCCTTCGTTGTACAACCAGGTGATGACGGTGTTGTTACCGAACCATGCGGGATCCAGGATCTGGGTGTGCAAGACGACAAACGTGAAGAATCCCGAGACGAGGCCCGCGTAGGCGCCTCTTCGGGTAACCCCACGCCATAGCGCACCCACTACCAAAGGTCCATTTGCATCAGCTCAGCATCAGTTAGGTCTTCGGGCTGGAAACATGTGGCTCCTCCTTCGTTCCGGCAGTATGTAGACAGGGCCATTGAGACCCGCTTGAGTCGTTCTGCCCAGGAAAGTGGAGCGAGGGGACGGTCGGTTTCTGGTCTGGCTCAGTGACCGCAGCGTCAACGGTTGGTCATGAAACGTAGAATGGGATTTCAGTGGTGATAGGTCGCTTTGCCCTACCCGGCGGTCGCCCGCCTAGGCGGCCTAACGCAGGGATACGGCTGGATTCGAAGCGGCCTCGGTCGTACGATGCGAACCCGGACGATCGGAACCATGATCAGCCAACCTAAGGAGGCCACTATGCCGAAGACCTATACGTGCCGCGACGTGGGGGTCGACTGCGACTGGAAGACTAGTGCGGAGACCGAGGACGAGATCATGGCAGCAGTCAGTGAACACGCCGCAGAGGTCCACCCAACCATCGAGTTGACCCCAGAGCTTGTGGAGATGGTGCGTCAAGCGATCAAAGAAGAGTAGCGTCGCAATAATTCGGCAACGCTCGACTCCGCGCCTCTCGTCGAATCGCGGCGTACGAGATGAGTCTCGGGGTTGCGATAGAATTGCCCCGCGTTTCCGCCTAACGTTTCGTCGCTTCAGCTGCGGTGCAGCGCGCCGTCAGCTGACTTACGACGTGTTTTGAAGGATAATTTTTGGATACCATATGTTTCGCGTAGCTCAGTGAACGACAGTTGCTGTCAGAGTCAGATTGATGCAGGTGCTTTAGAGGAGCGTCAGCGTCGCGTACTGGTTGTGGTACTCGTGATCAACGCGGTGACCTTCCTTATGATGATCACCGCAGCCACGTTCAGCGGTTCCTCATCCCTGCTATCCGGCGCGCTAGACAATTTCGGCGATGCACTCACATACGCATTGAGTTTGGCCGTTATCGGGGCAACTTGTGCAGCTAAAGCACGAGTAGCGTTGTTCAAGGGGTTGCTGATCTTCGGTGCCGCTCTCGCGGTAGCTGTGCAAATAGGGTGGCGGATATCGAACGTTGAAACACCCGTCTTTGAAACCATGGGCATCGCTGCGCTCCTCAATTTAGGAGCGAACTTACTATGTCTGCGATTGTTATATCCCTATCGGAATAGCGATGTGAATATGACATCGGTGTGGGAGTGCTCGCGCAACGATGTCATGGAAGGTTTTGCCGTGATAGCCGCCACTCTCGCTGTATGGGTGTTCGGTTCCGGATGGCCGGATATCCTGGTCGCAATCGCCCTGCTGGCTCTGTTCCTGCGCTCAGCCTCTCGAGTTCTTAAAGGCGCGTGGCGTGAACTCTACCCCGAACTGTTGCCAAGCTAGTCAATTCGTCCGCTTGGGGCACTTGCGAATCCCATGAGAAGGTATCGGAAAGTCGTTACATGGTCATGGAGGAGATCGAGGATCGGCCGGAAGCGCTGAGCAAAGTTTACCAAGCGCTGACCGGCTGATCCGTGGAAGGAGCAAAAAGGCTACTAGTCGTCTCCCATGCCTATCAACAGCAGCAACCAGCTGAACATGTTGTAGATCGACATATACAACGTCGTGGTTGCCAGAACGTAATTGGTTTCGCCGCCATGAATGATCGCGCTCGTCTGCCAGAGGATCAGGCCGCTCATCAACAGCACAACCGCAGCGCCGATGGCGCCCATGAACATACTCAGGTCCAGGAACCAGCTGAGCATCACGACGCCAAAGAGCGCAACGATTCCCACCATCAGAAATCCGCGCATAAAACTGAAGTCTTTGCGGGTAATCAGAGCAAAGGCCGATAGGCCGACAAATGCCATTGCAGTACTGCCAAGCGCCATGCCCACAACATCGGCGCCATTAGGCGTTTGCAGATAGTAAGTAATCACGGGGCCAAGGGTAAAACCAAGGTAACCCGTGAACGCAAACACCCAGAAGATCCCCCAGGTGCTATTTGCCGTCTTATTAATGGCGTAAAGCAAAGCAAAGAAGGGAATCAGCATCCAGAGTCCTAGATAGGGCGCGTTCAAGGCCATAGCGATAAACGCCATAAGCGCGCTGAACGCCAGGGTCATCCCCAGCAAAAGATAGGTATTGCGGAGAACGTTGTTGATAACGACCGCCTGGGCAAGTTTCGCCGTCGGAGCCTGATACGGATCAGCCATGTCTACTTCCACCTGAAATTCGAGTTACCAGATCATATATAAGGAATTATCGGGGGTTTTTCAAGCTATCGCGTCACGCTAGTCAGACAAGCCAGTCGTTTCAGGAAATCGCCCTTCAGCCAGAAAATGTACTACCGCGGCAATGACCTCAGGATCCCGCATCATGAATGCATGAGTCACCGGTAACGCCACAAAATCGCGCATCCCAGCTACCTTGGTACTGGCCACGGAAACTTTGCCATCGTCCGGATCGGGGAGGTACAACGACAGAATAGGATTAAAGCTCTTAGTTCCCGCGATCACGCCTAACTCAAACTCGACGTCTGGAAGGTTTGCCGGTAGATCTTCCGGACCCGTGCCAAGCATCCTCCCCGAAGGTCCATTGAGGAAATCGAAACCTGGAAATTCACCGAGCGCATCGACAATCTCACTACCCTGATTGGGTGGCCCCAACATCACCACACGACCCAGGTTGGCGGGTAGCTTTTCACGAAAAAATACCCGAACCAGAATACCGCCGAGAGAGTGGGTAACGAAGTGCACCTTTTTTGCATCGCCACAACGCGCCATCCCATCATCAACCGCTAAGCTCGCAAGCGATTCGATATCAAACTTTCGTGAGGGATAGTCAATGTTGGCGACGTTGTAACCGGCTGTGGTCAATCCATTCTCAAGCACTTTCATGGAGTTGGCCGTACGTACCATGCCGTGCAGCAACACGACGCACTCCCCATCGAGTGGCGCAGCGGTGGTCGTTGCCGATGCCGCAAGCACCACTCCGCCCAGCAGGAGGCGCTTCACTATCCAACAGCTTGACTTCATTATTCCTCCTGGAGGTTCAACGTAAGTGATACCAGATAAAACTCAGGTCGTCATCATCGGCGGTGGTATTGTCGGTGCCAGCGTCGCCTATCATCTGACCGAGATAGGTGTCACCGACATCTGCTTGGTCGAAAGGCACCAGCTCACGTCCGGTACAACCTGGCATGCTGCCGGTCTGGTGGCAGAACTGCGCGCTTCGGCAAACCTGACGCGGCTCGCGCGATATTCGGGTGAACTATATGAGACCCTGGAAGCCCGTGGAGATCATACCGGCTACCGGCGCGTTGGCTCCCTATCCCTCGCACTGGTACCCGACCGGATTCGCGAACTGAAACGGCAAGCGGCGATGGCCAGGCAAAACGGTGTGTTATGCAACTGGCTCGAACCGGACGCTGTGAGCGAACGCTGGCCTCATATTCGAATCAACGATGTGCTCGGCGCCTTGTACATGCCGCGCGACGGTCAGACCAATCCAGTTGATACCACCCTGACCCTGGCTCGCCTGGCGAAGCAGGCAGGTGCTGGAATCGTTGAAGGCGTACGCGTGCTGGAAATTCGTCGCGAATTCGGCCAAATAAGCGGGGTGATTACCGATCAAGGCACCATCAAAACTTCCAAAGTGGTGCTGTGCGCCGGTCTCTGGTCCCGGGCGCTTGCGGCTGGCGTAGACGCCATTGTGCCTCTCTATGCTGCAGAGCACTTCTACGCGGTAACCGAACCCGTGGATCTCCCGGCCGATGCGCCCATCGTGCGGGTGATGGACCACGGCATCTATCTGAAGCCCGATGCAGGTCGGCTGCTCATCGGATGTTTCGAAGCACACGCAAAACCACTGGACCCGGAAAGCCTGGCGGACGATCTGGCTTTTGCTGAGTTGCCGTTCGACCTGGATCACTTCGCACCTTATATGCAAGCGGGTATCAACCGCATCCCGGTACTCGAGAACATCGGTATCCGCACCTGGTTCAACGGTCCGGAGAGCTTCACGCCCGATGGCCGCTACATTCTGGGAGAAACCCCGGAAGTAAGAGGTTTATTCACCGCCTGCGGCTTCAACTCCATCGGCATTCAGTCAGCGGGTGGTGTAGGCAGGGTGATGGCGGATTGGATCGTGGCGGGCCGTCCACCCATGGACCTGTGGGAGGTCGACGTTCGTCGCTTCTTCGCTTTCCAGAACGAAGCAAACTACCTCGTCGAGCGTACCGCCGAAAGCCTTGGGCTTCTTTACGACATGCACTGGCCTTATCGACAGTATGAAAGCGCCCGACGGGTACGGACTTCACCCCTGTACGAAGTGTTAAAAAACAGGGGCGCCTGTTACGGCGAGCTGGCCGGTTGGGAACGTGCAAACTGGTATGCAGCGCCCGGTAGCGATCCGCAATATGCGTACAGCTACGGTCGCCAGAATTGGTTCGAGCACTCCGCTTGCGAACATCGTGCGGTGCGCGAAGCCGTAGCACTTTTCGATCAGACGAGCTTCGCTAAATATCGCGTCACCGGCCCACAAGCGCGAACGTTCCTCGATTACCTGTGCACCGCGAGCCTCGATGTACCGCTTGGCAAGGTCGTTTATTGCCAGTGGCTCAACGAACGCGGAGGGATAGAAGCGGATGTGACCGTCACCCGTATTGCAGACGACGACTACTGGGTGATCTCGGCTCCGGCAAGCCAACGCCGCGACCTTGCCTGGCTGGCCGAACATGCGAGTGGATTCGACGTCAATGTGAGCGACATCACCGAGGATTACGCGGTGCTCGGACTGATGGGTCCCGAAGCCAGGAGTACGCTCTCACGCTTGACTGACGCCGACCTCAGCACCACCGGCTTTCCTTTTGCAACCTCGCAAATGCTGGTGCTTGGCCGTTCACAAGGCGGATGCGAATTACGAGCCACACGGATCACCTATGTTGGCGCCTTAGGATGGGAACTTTATGTTCCCCGCGACGACGCGCTCGACGTTTATAACACTCTTACAGCAACACCCATCGCCTCTGCTGGCTACCACGCGATGGATTCGTTGCGCATCGAGAAAGCTTACCGGCACTGGGGGCACGACATTACCGACGAAGACACGCCGCTGGAAGCGGGTTTGAGTTTTACCGTGGACTGGAACAAACCGGGTGGTTTCATAGGCAAGCCAGCACTCGTCGAGCAGAAAGCCCGGGGGTTCAACAAACGCCTGGCTCTTTTCACACTGGCGTCGTCCGAGCCTTTGCTTTTTCATGATGAACCCATCTGGCGAAACGATGAACCGGTCGGCTACATCACCTCAGGCGCCTTTGGACACTCGTTGGGGTGCGCGTTGGGATTCGGGTACGTCACGAGCAAAGTGCCGTCCCGACGAGAGGATGTGCTCAACGCTCGCTACGAAATAGAGGTGGAAGGTGAGAGGATAGCCGCCCAGGTACACCTGAAAGCACCCTTCGACCCGAAGAATCTGGAGATTAACCGCTAACCGCGAAGTCAAAAGCGAGAAACTTATGGATCCCAACCTGCAGGAACTGCTGGACAAACAAGCGATCAATGACGTTGTTGTCAGATACTGCCGAGCACTGGACTGGCTGGATGAAGAAAGCCTGATGACCGTTTTCTGGCCCGATGCAGTGATCGACCATGGATATTTCCAGGGTAGCGGTGAGGAGTTCATTCCTGTCGTGATGAAAATCGAGCGGGCGAACGTGCGGCGCTGGCACTTCTGCGGTAACACAATCATTCACATCGACCGCAACCTGGCAACTTCAGAGACTTACGGCCTGGCGCAGGCCACCAACCGCCAGGACGATACGCTGATGGATACTGTTTCTGCCGGTCGTTATCTGGATCAGTTCGAAAAACGCGAAGGAGTCTGGCGGATCCTGAAACGCGAGTACATTCTCGATTGGACGCAAAGTTTCCCCAATGGCTTAAGTGGAGATGGGCTGCAAAACTTCCCGTTGAACGCCCTTACGATCGACGACTCAG
>SMWK01000152.1 GCA_004356895.1 Gammaproteobacteria bacterium | reverse complement strand
TAAGTCGTAGACACGCAGGCGCACCGCATCCAGGTACGCGTTTTCTTCCATGGGCTCGGCAATCTTCAGCAAATAGCGACCATCACGAGGAACAAGCGCGCCGACGGGAAGCAGGAAATTTTCCCAGGGTCTCGGTGTGTTAGCTATACCCGGTTCGGCGAAAAAACCGAGCCCGCCGACGCCGAGGATATCGCTGACAAAACCATAACTCGTGCCGTTCCAGGCAAACAATACGGGACAACTGGATAGCTGCCGTTGGGTTTCCTCAATGTGATGGATCCGGGCCGATTGCAGATTAAGCTCGGTCTGAAATACCCCGTTTGACCAGTTAATGGCCACGTAATCGGCTTCCGGCCTCCCACCTAGACCCATCAGCATCGGCTGTAGACTCTGACCCGGCCCGGAGTGCACGTCGAGGACGCTGGCGATGGTCCATCGATCCAGGACACGCAGCGCGATCTGAGTACCGATGCCTGATCGATTGGACCGTATGGTGTTACTGCCGCTTTGTTTGCCGGAGAAGGTCAGGGCCAGGAAGTTGTGTCTACCGGGACCGGGGCGCCAGAGACGTAGACCACCGTCGATGGGAGCGATGAGCGAAGGTCCTCGGCTGGGGTCATCGGACAGGACAATCGCCTGGCCCAGGTCCACTCCGGATGACGGCAGTACGCGTTCCGACACGCCACCCAGCAGTATGCGTATGTGCGCCTTAGCGCCGACCAGCAGGTCCAGAACGCCGTCTCCGTCGAAGTCTTGAACGGATAGATAGGCACCATCGGGCGCCACACTTGGTGCCACACTATTTTTTGTTTCGATCTCCCAGTTTCCGTTAGTCGTCTCGGCAATCCTGATGAGCTCACCCGCCGTCGAAACACCGTAGATCTCGGGAGAACCGTCCGCATCGAGATCGCCGAAAACCGCAGCGACCAACGGGGTTTGCGCAAGCAGGGACAGGTCCTCGGAAGGAACGTAGCGCCACAGTCGATCGTTGCTCCAGATAACATTGGGGAGTTCGGTGTTCAGCGTGACAAGGTCTACGTCCCGGTCGCCGTCGATGTCTGCCGCGAGAAATTGATGTGCGGGGCCAGAGTTACCAAGACGCCCCGCTGTCATCAGTCGTCGAAAGGTACCGTCGAGGTTGTTACTGAAGAGTTCGTCGGCACCCTGTGCGTTAGCCACGTAGATATCCAGGTCGCCATCGTGGTCGGCATCCAATAAGCCACCGTCGACGCAAGTTCCCGCATCGTCGACGCCTGCCTGACTCGCGAATTCCACCCACGCATCCGCACGGAAAGACCAAAGCTGATTGGGCCCCGTACTGCACAGGTAAACGTCCAGGCCACCATCATTGTCGACATCGCCCCAGAACGCCGCATTGATTTCTTTGAGCCCGGCCAACGGGTGATCGGCAACGTCGTTGAACGCACCATCCTCGGCACGTAACAATACCCTGGTTGAATCTTGACCTGTAACGAACAGATCCAGCCTGCCGTCGGCGTTGATGTCCACAGCCGTGAGGTGAGCCGATGTCGTCAGACCGGCTAAATCTAGATCAACAGGCATGGCAAACAGCTCGCCAACCGGTATGGGCGGTGGCGGTTTTGACGATGTACCGATGGCGACCGCTTCCGCCTTCGGACCCTGGCGCGTGTATTTGAACTCAGCGAGCCGCGCTCGCGGATTGTTGTTCAATCGCTCGAAAAGTTCGAGCATGGCGAGAGCTTCATCACGGCGATCAAGGCGGCGTAACGCAAGCGAAGCACCGTAGTAGGCGCTGCGCAGGTACGGATCGACGTCGATGGCACGACGATACAACGTGAGCGCACGCTCCAGCTCGGAAATCTGTACGAGGTTCTGGGCGAGAAAAAACAACGCATAGGCATCAAAGGGGTCCGCCTCGATCACCCGCTCCAGGTGTACATTGGACTTTGTGACCTCACCCTCGTAGAGGTGTAACAAGCCAGCAAGGTAGTGCGCGCGTAAATGGTTCTGGTCCAAGGCAAGCACTTCGTAGAGTAACGAGAGCGCTTGCGCGACGTCGCCTTCCTCCTGGCGGTTGAGAGTGGCGATGGCGAGGTTGACCCGCGCATCGGTTGCAGCGGGGTTCGCCCGAACGAGTTCGGTGAACGTGTCGTGCGCTGCGTGGTAATCAAACACCCCCATCAATGCAACGCCGCGGTTGTTCAGCAAAATGTGCTCATCCGACAACGCGGTATCTTCGCTGCACCCCGGGAAGGCAAGGAACAATACCCCGGAGACCCACCACAACCAGGACGTTTTGCCCCGTGCACGGCTAGTCACCAAATTTCAGCCTTGTTTTGGCATCTTTGATACGGCGTTCCAAGGTATCGCGGTTGATGTCCCCGTCGGAGCTCTGCAGGCGATTGACGTTCAGATATTCGTACAGTTCACTCCTTGTGTGCGCACGCGTGTCGTGCCCTAACCGCCGGTCACGTTCGTGTCGCAGGGCTGCGATGTCGATGGGTGCGACAACCACGTTTTCTCCCGGGCCTGGGTCAGCCTGAGCGAGAATACGCCCATCGTAGTCGACCACCATACTGCCGCCCGGCCAGCTGAACGGTGGATAGTTACGCATCGTGGCACCCTGGTTGGCTGCGACTACATAGGTAGTGTTCTCGAGCGCGCGCGTGCGGTTGACGAGCGTCCACCAATCCATCGGATCGGTGGCGCCCCATGGGTTCATGTAGGCAGAAATACGGATCAGGATTTCCGCCCCCTTAAACGCCAGCTCACGGATCGTCTCCGGGAACAGCCAGTCATAACAGGTAGCAACCCCAATTTTACCGAGCTCCGTGTTGGCTACCGGAAAAACATCTTCGTTGTAACCGGCAACGTCGTGGGGGCTCGAGTGTACCTCCCATGGAATCCACGGATTAACTTTACGATAACGGCTGAGTATTCCGTCTGGTCCGATCAAAACAGTCGTGTTGAACAGGTGTTCGGGGTACGCATCATCCATTTCGATGAAAGAACCGGTTTGGATATAACATCCGAGAGCTTTTGCCAATTCGTGGTAGCGATGGGTATGCTCGTTAGGTATCGGCACCGCGAGTTTGTCCATGAGCTCAACCACAGTGGGGTACACGGGGACCGCGTGGGCGAACTCGGGAAAAGCGAGCAGACGCACATCAAAAAAGGGTTCGTAACCGGTGATGGTCTGTTCAACAATCTCACACATCCGCTCAACCCGCGACGCGATGTCCGCACGCGTTTCGGCGGCGGGGAAATCCGTCTGGCAGGCGGCAGCGTAGAACAATTCCGGCATAGGTGGCCTTCGGTTTCCTAGCAAAGGGGTCAGGTTAACTTTTGAGGCAAAAGTTAACCTGACCCCTTGTCCCGAGTTGACCAATCTAACGTCCGCATCGGACAAGAACAAGCGGCTGGGCGGATGCTGCCGATCGGCAGTTAGATGATAGCCACCAGTAAGATCTCTACCGTCGGCGCTGGTGCGGGGCAATTCTAGTACACTCGTTATACAGCTAACTCCAAGGAACAATGTGCCGCAGCGGATTGCCGTCGTCACCACCTCACGTGCCGACTATGGTCATCTCTATTGGCCGATGCGGGGGATTGAAGAACATCGCGATCTCTCGCTCGATCTCATCGTAATGGGCGCCCATCTGTCGCCGACGTTCGGCCGAACGGTAGATCTCATCGAGGCGGACGGTTTCGAAATTCGCGCGCGCGTCGAGTGCCTTGATCCCGAAGACTCCGATGCCGGCATGGCACGCACCATCGGTGTCGCCACGACCGGGTTGACGGAGGTCCTCGCCGACCTCAGGCCGGACATACTGCTGCTGATTGCTGATCGCTACGAGATGTTGGCGCCGGCGTCTGTCGCAGTCGCATTGCGGATACCGATTGCTCATATCGAGGGTGGCGATGTGAGTGAAGGTGCCATCGATGACGCGGTGCGTAACGCCTTGACCAAGATGGCGCACCTGCATTTCACGCCAACAGAGGTGGCCAGACAACGCGTTCTGGCGATGGGCGAGGAAACCTGGAGGGTAGTGCACTCAGGCGCCCCGTCTCTGGATCATCTTCGCCTCAGCACACGGCCCGATCTACCCAGCCTCGAGGCCACTCTGGGGCAAGCGCTCTCGGATCGTTTGTGTGTTGTGGCCTATCATCCAGTTACGTTGCAGCCAAATACGACGCTCGAAGCCGACGCGCTGTTTGCTGTGTTGTCGACTTGGCAGGAGCAGATCGTATTTTGCTTTCCCAACGCGGACGCAGGCAGTTCTGAATTGGCGCGTCGCGCAAGAGAGTTCTGTGCTGCCCGGGAGGACGCGACCCTGTACGTCAACCTGGATCATCTCACTTATTGGGCGCTGCTCGAGCGTGCGGAATTACTAGTAGGCAATTCTTCGAGTGCAATCATGGAATCCCCGAGTCTCAGCCTACCCGCGGTCGACATCGGCGAGCGCCAACGCGGTCGCACCCGTGCAGCCAATATTATCCATGCGGATCCGACTACCGCTGCCATATCGACCGCCATGCGGCGCGCCAGGGACCCTGACTTTCGTGACTCGTTGCGTGGTCTTGTGAACCCCTATGGAGACGGTCATGCGAGCGAGCGCATCGTCGCCGGATTGGCAGCGGCACCCGCCCGCGACATATTGCTGCATAAACGGGCACTCGCCCTCGATCCCACAAACGCAGCATTCTGCCATGATGATGAAAATTCCACTCGCCCGCGCTGACGTCGGCCCTGCAGAGGCTCAAGCCGTGGCGCGAGTCATGGCGCGCGGACGGTTAGCGCGTGGTCCCGAGATCGAGGCGTTTGAGCAGGAGTTTGCAGCCTGGCTGGTTGTCGATGGCGCCGTAGCGATGAATTCCGGCACGTCGGCGTTAATCGCCGCGTTGCGAGCCCTCGGTGTTGGACCCGGCGACGAGGTGATCATGCCGGCACTCACCTTTATCGCCACTGCCAACGCGATCCTGAACTGCGGGGCGACTCCGGTGTTGGTGGACGTCGACCCGCACTCCTGGAACCTGGATCCGCAGGCCCTGGAAGATGCGGTCAGCGATCGGACACGGGCGATCGTGGCAGTACATCTGTTCGGCCTGGCTGCCCCGATGAATGACGTGTTGAGCATTGCCCATGATCATCAGCTGGTCGTCATCGAGGATGCCTGTGAAGCCATCGGCGCCGAGTACCAGGGCCGACGTGTGGGTGGGCTGGCAGATGCGGGCGTTTTCGGGTTCTACCCCAACAAGGTGCTGACTACGGGCGAAGGGGGCATGGTAGTCGCCAACGCCGAAGGCATCATCTCGCGTTGCCGCGCAATCGCAAATCAGGGTCGTGGCGCGGATGGATCCATGGAGGCGGGGATCCCGGGGTTTTCGTTTCGCAGCTCCGAACTGGCGGCGGCGCTCGGACGCGTGCAGCTGCGCTCGCTCGATGAACGGTTGGCGGAGCGTACACGCCTTTCCGAACGTTACGCCCGTATGCTCGCACGCGTACCGGCTCTCGGGCTGCCACCCGTAGAGGAACAAAATGTACGCAGCTGGTTCACGTTCCCCGTGTTACTACCCGCGGGAACCGACCGGGCAATGGTTATGCAGCAACTCGACACCGCCGGGATCGAGACTGCCGACTACTTTCCCGTGGTTCACAAGATCCCGGGCTACTGCGAGCGGCTCCGCATACACGGGTCGCTCGCCGTCAGCACGCTGCTCGGTGAGCGACTGTTGTGTCTGCCATTCTGGAGCGGCCTCGAAGAACAGCTCATGGACAATGTGGTGGTTGCGCTCACAGCCGCGCTCGCCCCATGACCGGCGAGAATCACTGCGATGATGAACGAGATCTATGAGCGGATCGTTGCAGTTTATCGAGGTATGCCCGTCACTCGATGATGGCCTGATAGGTCAAGTTCTTGAAGTCCGAACCGAGCCGTGTGCGGTGCGGAATGCTCTGCACCATGAAGATGCCGATGAGTTGTTCTTCGGGGTCGATCCAGAAACGCGTACCGGCCGCGCCGCCCCAGTTGTATTCACCCACGGAACCCAGTTCTCCGATGCGACCCTGATCCAGGGCCACGGCAAAACCGAGCCCAAAACCGATCCCGCGTCTACCGAACCCCATCTTAATGTCCCCCAGGTGGTTAATGGTCATGAGCTCCACCGTTTTGGGCGACAGGATGCGCACTCCGTCGAGTTCGCCGCCGTTTAACATCATCTGGCTGAAGCGCATGTAGTCGCGGGCCGTCGAGACCAGTCCACCACCGCCGCTTTCGAAGGTTGCGCCTTCCCGGTAACTGTCGTTGATGGTTGCCGCAGAAACCACAAGTTTTGCAGACGTGCTGGGTGTCAGGAAGACGCTGGATCCCTCTTGAGTTCCTTCTGGACTATAGATTTGTGCAAGGCGATCGAGTTTTTCTTGTGGCACGATGAAGCTCGTGTCTTTCATATCCAACGGCTCGAAGAGGCGGGTTTCAAGGAATTCGCCGAAACGCATCCCCGCAACCGCTTCGACCAGACGGCCCTGGATGTCAACCGATACGCTGTAGTGCCAGCGTGTGCCGGGATCGTATTGCAGTGGAATTTCCCCCAGTTGCGTGACGAATTTTTCCAGCGTGTCGTCGCTTTGCATCAGCTGTTCTGCGCGGTACTGTTTGTCCACTTCGGTGTTGCCAAAAAATCCGTAGGTAAAGCCGGCGACGTGGGAGAGCAAGTCTCGAATCGTGGGCTGGCGAAGCGGTTTGCGTGTTTGCCCCAGTTTGGATTCATCACCTTCACCGAGCGTGCTGCTGGTTGTACCGTCCGAGACCGCTGTGGTTTGCCCATCGGCGGTAGAGGTAGCAACGACCAGGTTGGCGAGTTCCGGAATATATCGGGCTATCGGATCGTTCAAGAAGAAGCGACCTTCTTCGTACAACATCATGACGGCGACGCTGGTAATCGGTTTGCTCATTGAATAGATGCGAAAGATGTTATCCATCGCCATGGGCTTGGCGGCCTCACGGTCACTTTGTCCGTAGGTTTCACGGTATACGACTCGACCGTTGCGGGCGATCAGCCCCAGGCCACCGACCATAACGCCCTCTTCGACGGCTTGATGCATGTGATCGGTCAAGCGTTGTAGTCGCTCGGAGGACATCCCCACTCGCGAAGGCTGCGTGGTGGGTAGTTCACGGCCGAAGGCATTGGGAACGGCCGAGACGAGTAAAACGATCGCCAGGTAAATCTTGACGATCCTGAGGGGCGTTGACATATGGATGGCTCCTGGAACTTAAGTGCTGAAAAAAACGGCATAGGCTAATCGGTTGTGACCAATCGCACAATGATGGAATGTGCAGGCGCTTCCTGGAGCGCGGGAGTGCGCGCCGTTTTGGTGTGGTCCTTTGGATCGTAATCGAAACTTTGCCAAGAACTTACAAAGCCAGTAGTTCTAATGTTCCGGATAAGGCAGATAATGATCCGGGATTTCGATGTAGGTGAGACAGATGACGACTTCTCAACTGAAAGGCCAGATTTTTGCGAAGGATGGAACGAGTTACCTGGTGGTTGATGAAAACGATTGGTCAGCGGACATGCTCAACGTACGGGCGATAGATCCAGGAAAGAAACTAAGCCAGATGCCTCGTGAGGAGATTCTGCAGAGAGTGCAACACGGATACACCGACTCTTAAGCTCGCACACGTTATTCGCTCGTTCGGAACCCGACCTATCGTTCCTTTTGTCGTATCGGCAGGCAGGTCGTCGAAGACACGCCAACAGCAAGCAACTCCGTACCGTTCCATACCAGGATGCTCGTAGACGCCAGCCCACTTACGATTGCGCGCAACTCGCACGACGCGATGAGATGACCTTTTGGATCTTTTATTCCGCAGAAACGCAGCGACAGATCGGGGTTTGGTGTCGAGGCAGAACCTCTCACCGCGCGCGCTACGGGTGGGCCAACCGAAATGTCCGCCGCGATGCAAGCGGCCTCGGCAGAGGTGCCAGGTTCCTGCCAGACCACCTTCGTCGCGGTTGTGGTTTCCTGGTTTTTACCACCGAGGGTCCGTGGTTCGAACGTTTCGATTAGGGGAATGTTTTGTCCCTTGGGTTGCCGCCAGAGCTTGCCAAGTTCCCAGTCTGCGAGATCAGCGTCGGGCAACACTTGATTGGGATGTTGGACGTGGTCGGCCAATGCGCTTTGCTCGACAAGCGTAATTACCGAATGTGTGCAGAGGCGATCGTCGGCATCAAATATGTCAATGCCCATGACGCTGAGCGTTCGTCCAGCGTTGAACGTGGTTATTTCGACGCGAGCCGTGCCGGGTCGGAAGCCACGAATGTATCGGGAATCGATGCTCGCTGGACGACGTTTCGCCTCCAGGCGTGCTACGTGGACCGATATTGCAGAAAGGACACCCCCGTTGGTCCCCCCGAACGCGCCATTGAAGTGTTGTTCGAGTTCGAAAGTCCATTGTGTTGCGCTTTGTCTACGGCCGCCGAAGGTCTCGAGAAAACCAGGCATCAGACTTTGAATGTGGCTTTTGCCTGGGACAGGACAACCTTGCCGTCTTGGGTGACTGCCTGCAGGACGGCTTCGCCTGGTTCGGTATGCCAGATCCGAGTTTGGATCTCGTCGCCAAACTCCACCCGTTCCGAAAAGCGCCCGCTGAACGACACAAAGCGTGCGGGGTCGCCATCGCAAAGGCCTTGTAAAGCGGCCCGGCCAACGAATCCGAAAGTGCACAGTCCGTGCATGAAAGGTTTTTCGTAACCCGCTTTCTCAGCAAACGCCGGGTCGATATGCAGCGCAACCCGGTCACCGCTCAGTCGGTACAACGCCCCTTGTTCTTCCTGGGTCAGGTAGCTCACGGTGAGATCGGGATCCCGCCCGGGCGGCAGGTTGAGCGTTCTAGTAGACGGTCCCGGCTCCCCACCGAAACCGCCAGCGCCGAGATAAAAGAGCGTCGAGCGTGTGCTGAAAACCGGACCCTCGTCGTCGCTGAAATCTGCTTCGACGCCAATCACCGCTGCTTTGCCTTTATCCCAGACCTCGGAAATATGGCTCGTCATGATGAGTTCGGCTTGTGCTGGGAGTGGTCGATGGATCTCGATGCCTTGTTCACCATGGAGCAACCGGGCTACATCCAGCTCAACGGCTTTGCCGATATTACCCATGGCCCGCATGCCGGGGATCACGGCGTAGGTTGGGAGCACTTTCGGGCCGTGGTGCTCATAGAGAAAGTCGAGTTCGGTTCCCGGTTTACTGCCAACACCCAGTGCGTAGAGCATGACGTCTTTGCTGGTCCAGGACACCTTGCGGGGTTCGAATTCGATGCCCACGAGATCAGCGCTGAGGGTTTGGGGTATCATTTTGTTACCCCGAGTTCCATCTGCGCATACGCGCGGATCTTGTCGTAGTCGGCTTTGCCGTTGACCGCTCGCTCGAGGTCATCCTTGGCGAGAATCCGCTTGGGGAGCTTGTATCCGGCCAGGTGGCCCCGGGCAAATTCACGCAATCCAATTTCATCCAGTTCGAACCCTGAATTCAGCTTTACGACGGCTGTGATTGCCTGACCCCAGCGTTCGTCCGGCAGGCCGATCACGAGCGCATCCGCTACTGATTCGTGGTGTTTGAGGGCTTCTTCTACTTCTTCGGGGTACACTTTTTCACCCGCTGTATTGATGCAGTTACTACCACGGCCAAGGAGTGTCAGCGTTCCATCGTGCTCTACTCGAACCCAATCACCGGGAATGGAGTAGCGCACACCGTTAATCACGGGGAACGTCCGGGCGGTCTTTTCCTCGTCTTTGTAGTAGCCCACAGGTAAAAAGCCGGTCACGGCGACCATCCCCGAAGCCCCTGAACCCGCTTCTACTTCCTGAAGGTCTTCGGTAAAAACCTTACACTTTGGACCAAGCGTGAACTTGGCGACTTCGATCTCCTGGTCTTTGGTCATCACGGAGCTGCCGAGCCCGATCGCTTCGGAGGAGGAGAACCCATCGATGAGCATGAGATTGGGATTGTGGCTCAGTAAACGTGCCTTCACGTCACGTGTCCACATGACGCCAGAGGAACTGATTAATCGCAGCGACGAGATATCGTATTTACCCGGATGTTCATCCAGCGCATCCGCCATCGGACGAGCAAAAGCGTCGCCGACGATGGTGGCAGCGGTCACTCGGTGGCGGTCTATGGCGGCAAGGGCTTCATTGGCATCATAACCGCGTCCAGTGAGCATGACGGCAGTGCCACCGTGGGTCATGGCGGTTATGGTCGACAACAACCCGGTGCCATGCATGATAGGCGGTAGAGGTAGATTCACCGGTGGATCTCCTGCCTGTAACCGCTCTAAATAGTCATCGAGATCCAGCGATGGTTGCAGATTGATTTGTGGGTTAC
>SMWK01000151.1 GCA_004356895.1 Gammaproteobacteria bacterium | reverse complement strand
GGGGATCTTACAGACAGGGTGTATGGGGTTCGTACTGGCGTACGCTTATCTTCGCGTTCACCGGAATTTGTGGGTTAACATAATTGCTCACGGAGTTATGGACACGATCTTGTTCGTACAGTTGTATCTGGCTTAGTGGCTGGGAGCCAGGAGAAGCCCCTGATCCTCCAATAACGCTTCAGGGGTCGCATCGCGGCCACGAAACTGCCGGTATACGTCTCTAGCAGGTAGGCTGCCGCCCAGCCCCAATACGGTGTCACGAAAACGTTCGGCAACGTTGCGCACTGCAACTTCGTTGTCGAGTCCAACTTCCCTGAACGCACCAAACGCATCGGCAGCCAGCACCTCCGCCCATTTGTACGAGTAGTAACCCGCCGCATAACCACCGGAAAACAAATGTCGGAACGCGGGCAACCTGCTTTCGTCGGGCAGCATCGGCGTGACGATTGTCATTAGAGCAATCTCGCGTTCAATCTCGAAAGGAGTTGCCTCGTCTTCCGTATCGTGACGACCGTAGCGCTGATGCAGCGCCATGTCCGTTTTACCCAACCACAGTTGGCTCAGCGTAGCTGTGCCGATCATAAAATTTCTACTCGCAATGATTCGATCCAGTGTGTCTTCATCGAGGGGTTCACCGGTTTCGAAATGTGAAGTCAAGTTGCGAAGAAACGGTTTGTAGTCCATCCAGTATTCGTTGAACTGACTGGCGAGTTCAACTGCATCCCATTCGACCAGGTTCATGCCGGATGCTCCACCTTCCTCGATGTTGGTGAACATGTGCTGAGTTGCGTGACCGAACTCGTGAAACAGCGTGCGCACTTCACCTAGCGACATGAGGGCAGGTCCGTCGCTGGCCGGCGGGCGAACGTTCATAACAAAAAGAGCGACCGGTAGCGACGATGAACCAGCTTCAGCGAGGAGAAGGCTGCGGTCGACCACCGTATTCATCCACGCACCACCGCGTTTTTCTCCGGCGCGTGCGTATGGATCCATATAAAACCCGGCGATAACTTCGTCATCCCTGCGCACCTCGAAAAACTCGACGCTGTCGTCCCAGACCGGCGCCGTTTCCTGGCTGCGTCGGATTTCTACTCCATAGAGTTTTTTGGTGAGCGCAAACAAGCCATCGAGCACTCGGGGCATCTGAAAATATTCGCGAAGTGCCTCGCTGTCATAGTCATAGTTTTTGCTGCGCAGCTTCTCCATCCAGAAAGCGGTGTCCCACGGTTGCGGATTCTCTGCCTCCACCGCTCCCTCAGCGCGCATCAAGTCCACCAGATCGGAGTATTCACGTTCTGCTGCCGGGCGTGCCGCTGTTTCGAGCTTGCCGAAAAGCTCCCAGACCGCAGCGGTGTCGGGCGCCATTTTTGCCGCCAGGCTGAGATCGGCGAACGTGGCAAACCCCACCAGAGCTGCTTGCTCCTGGCGCAGTTGGATGATCTCCGTCAGGATTTCGCGATTATCGAACTCAGGCGTCGTGCCACGTGCGCGGAATGCCCGATAGAATTCCTCCCGCAGAGACCGGTCGGTTGCACGCTGAAGCACCGCGGTGTAATTCACTCCGTTGACTACAAAATGCCAGGGGCCAGAGGTGGCCGAGGTATCCTGCATCCCGTCTTCTTCGGCTTTTTGTGCCGCCAGCGTCAACAGTGGCAAAGGCACACCGGCGATTCGATCGACATCAGTCACGCGAATCCGGTTCTGTTTTTCTTCCTTCACCAGATTGCTGGAGAAATCGTTGCTCAACTGTGAGAGCTTTTGGGTGATCTCCTGGTAGCGCGTTTTTGCGGCGCCTTCGAGGTGCACACCGGCACGCTCCATGCCGACGATAGATTCTGTGAGGATACGCTGCCGGGGCGGGTTGAGATGATCCCACTGGTCACTTTCTCGAATCGCCCGCATGCCCTCGTAGATGGCGCGGCTCTGGCTAAAACGGTTCGCGAGTTCGACATATGCCGGGCGTACCGCATCGAAGGCTGCCTGCAAGTCGTCCGAGTACTTGACGCTTCTGAGATGCGAAACGATGCCAATCACCCGGTCGAGACGCCATTCCAACCGCTCGAGCGGTTCCATGAGACCAGTCCACGTTGGCGAATGTTCTGCCTCCAGCTTGGCGAAAGAAGCTTCCACTTCTGCCAACATCGTGCGCACGCCCGGCTCGACGTGTTTCGCTTCAATGCCTTGCCACACGGGTAGCAGACCGATGGGTCCGATGGACACAGTCCGCTCCAGTACCTTGAGAGCAGCGGCACCGTCCGGTTTTTCAGTGTCGTCCGTCATCACTTTTTCCTTCGATTCGAGTTCATCATTGACCGCCGTCTCGTTATTTGCGGGCGTACACCCGGCGAATAGGAATACGAGGAATGACAACAAACAACGGGCGGTGATGGAACTGAGTCGTTTCATTTGATACTTCAAACCACTGCAAACCTCAAAATAAGGTTGCAGAGTTTACGGGTAAAACCGGATGGCGTTAACTTTCTTCTCTCAGCGCGACGATTCCGGGGTCTCAGATGGGAACTGCCACGTTTTCAACTCTGCGAACCCGCGCACGAAACACCATCAGAATCGCAAGATTGGCAACACCCATCATGGAGGCATAAGCAAAGGACAGGTTGTAGTCCCTATACATGTCAAAAAAGAGTCCACCGACAAAAGCGCCCATGCCCATCCCGAACCAACCGAAAAAGGCTGTGATGCTCATCGCCCGGGCAGAAAATCCTGGAGACACCATCATGCGGGTCAATACGAGGATTGATGACATGACACCGGAATAGCCGAATCCGAAAAACGCGGCGAGTACGTATAGGCCGGAAAGGGAAGACACATGGGGGAACCCGAACGCAAACACAGTCTGACCCAGTGACATGATCATATAGGTGGGCAATGCGCCAAAGTTGTCGCAGAGTTTGCCACCCAGCACGCGACCAACACCACCGGCAAGCATCAGTGTGAGCAGAACACTCGCTGCTACTTCAGTGGATATGCCGTTGTCGGTAAGCAGAGGCACGAGATGTACGATGGGAACAGCCATACAGTTACAACAGAAGATCACCGCAAGGCTGATCCATACGACAACCTCGATTTCATTCACGCTCGGTGTGGGTGCGGTAGCTGAAAATTGCCTTGCAGGCGCCACCCTGCCAGGAGGATCCCGCACCAGAAAGGCTACGGGCAACAACACCACCAGATACAAACCGGCAAGGATCATGTAGGCCGTTCGCCAGTCATAGGTTTCGATTGCCCAAGCCGAAAAATAGGGCACCACGCCCTGACCCACAGCACCACCTGCAGCGGTTATGCCAATTGCGAGGCCCGGTTTGTTGAGAAACCAGAACGCTACGTTGGCAAAAAGCGGGGACGAAACCATAGCAGTGCCAAGGGCGCCAAACAGGAAATAAAATGCGTAGAACTGCCACAGGCTGGTCTGTACGCTCAGAAGATAAAGCGCGAGAGGCATCACAAGCGCAGCAACGATGCCAAAATAGCGTGTCCCCCAACGGTCAGCCACGTAACCCCAACACACTCCGAATACCGCCGATGACATCGCAAGTGTTGTGTAACCCAGTGCAGTCTCGCTTCGTCCCCACCCGAATTCCGCGCTCAAGGGTTTGAGAAAGACGGAGAGCGCGCCCGCGGTGCCAAAGGCCATGCCGCTCAGCAGAAACACCACGGCAACCATGATCCAGCCATACAGCGGATCTTTGCCCGTTAGCGGATCAGGTTGCATCAGGTTGTGGATCTTCATCGGACGCTAAGAGTGCTGTCTTTTTGTCCGTGGTTGAGCGCTTTTTGGCGATCGATGCAAGATTGGACAGCGATAACTCGCCACATCACGGGCCGTTCGAGCAGTCCCATATGACGAGGCTGGTTGCAGTCCAATACCTTGTTATGCTGTCTAGTCATAAACCAGTGCCTCCTTCATCGTCCGCGCAATCGGTGTCACATAATCGGAATGCCAATAACAGGTTACCCGGCAGCTTACCGAGATGATCCCCAGCGTGGTTGATGTGCCGGCGCCGCCGGCTACCATGACGCCTCTCGACTGCACAAACGGATCTACAACAGCGCGCGTATCTCCGCCTCAAAGACGGAAGCTGGGGTATACCCGGTATGATGATGGCAGATCATGCCTTCTCGCGTAATGATCACGGTCGTTGGAAATCCAACAAGCGGCCCGAAGGCCGCTTTGACATCGTCTCGGCCGTCTCCGACCAGTACGGGGTAATCCATCTGAAACTCGGAAGCAAATCTTCTGATCGCGGCAAGGCTGTCATTTACCGAAATTCCGATGACCGACAACCCTTCGGACTCGAAGGCATCGAAGAGTTTCACGAAGCCAGGTATTTCAATTCGACACGGAGCGCACCAGGTCGCCCAGAAGTCGAGCAGAATCACCTTACCCGCATGTTTACTGAGATCGTGGTCGTTACCATCCTTGTCAACGAGGGTGAAATCGAGATTGGCTGATCGACCGGCAACGGAGCATGTTGGTTTCGTTTCCTCCGAAACTCCCACGGCACTCGCGAAGAGGAACGCAATGCCGAGCGTGACAAGCCACGCGTTACGCACGACTACTCGAAGATGTCCGGGTTTGGGAAGGTCAACGAAAATCCATACCAGCGGGTGAACATCTGTAGCGGCCTCTTTACAGGGGTCGCCTCACCATGAGCTCCGTATAGTTGACCCGACACGATCTTCCTGCCCCCATCGAGCACAATCGCATTGTCTTGAAAGCTCACCTCTTGCGCTGCAACAAAAATCCCCTGGGGTGTTGAGGTAACCGGATCGAGGTAAATCAGGATCTTCTCGCCATCAAATTCGTCGAGGATGTAATCGCCATGGCTCCGTAACGTTGCAACGGGATAATATCGATGGGCGTTTTCAGACCACACACCCAGCCCCATATCCATGCGCGGACGACGCACATCGTCCTCACCCAGCGTTTCTATAAACATGGGCCTGAGCTTCCGGTCAGGGTCCTTGAACCGGGACCGGCGGCCGTCCAGGGAGAAGGTGCGATCGGAAATAGCCACTCGCATGTTGGCATCCATCTTCACCGCTTGATCTGCGTTCATCTGGAGCAAGTTACGAACCGGCATTTGGGTACCTGCATGTTCACCGTACATGCCTTCGCCGGTAACATGGTTCCAGAGGGTGGACGTCTTGTCGTCCTTCATCACGAACAGCCCGTCGTAAAGACCCGCTACCACGAAGTGGAATGTTTGGCCGTTGATCGTGGGGGTCAGACTGACCCCGCTGTTGCACACCGGTCAGAAGGTGGCCATCCAGTCCTTGCCGTTTTCCGTTCCCTGGGCGATGTGGTGGAAAGCCATTTGATCCATGATCAAAGCGAGCTTCCCGGCGGCGGTTTGCGTCACCAGCACTTCCATCGTCCCGCTTACCACCCCTGAGTCGAGCGCGGTTTGCAAAAGCTGTGTGTGGTCAACGTGAAACGTCTTGAACCGGCCTTCACCGGCAGTGTTGTAACGATTGATGTCGAAACTCTCAGATGTTGTTGCGTTGGCACTCAACACGGCAGCAAATAGGAAGGTAATCAGATGGCTTGGGAGTGTTGAGCTCATAGCTAGCACCTCAAACGATGATGGGTGAGACATCGATGGGGAATTCCGCAAGCGTCATCCCGTAGGAACCGGTCCCATCATCACACTAACATGATTTAGCTCAAGCGCTGAGTTGTCGCTTTCGGTTCGGGGTTTATCCCAGGCGAACGGGCTCCGTCCACGGATTCTCAAAAACTTCGCCCTTTTCTAACCTTGCGGCGGGATCGATCTTCGGTCCGTGCAGCCCCATCCCAAAAACGGCCGGGCGACGGCGCGAGTCGACATACGAGCGAATGCGCGGTCTATTCTGAAAGCGGTCGTGGAACTCGGCCAAACCCTCAAAACGGGACAACGTTTCCGGGAAGAACGCCCTGAGTTCGTCCAGCAACACAAAAGCGAGGCAGTCGACGTGGCTGATGGAATCGCCTATCCAATACGCTTTCTCATTCCTTGAGAACAGTGATTGCAAATTCCCGAGAATTTGCGAAAGCCGTCCTGAGGCATAACGATCTGGATCGTCTTTGTAGTTTTTATGCCATGCAAACCGCCACAAGTCTTCTTGAGCTTCCGCTAACGCCTCCTGTGCTTCATCAAACGCTACCTGGCCTGTTGCCGAGTTCGGGAGCAATCCGTGTTTCCTTGCAAGAAACCGCAGAATTGCCTGGCTCTGGTGCAACGTTACGGAAACGTCTACGTAGCGTGGGAGGTAGCCGAAGGGGAGTTCTGCTTGCAGATGCTGCCACTCGTCCATGGATGTAACTCTGTGATCATCGAACGGAACATCTTGATCAGTGAGTAACAGACGAGCGGCTTCTGCTCTGCCGCGCATGTTGAAATAGGAGAGTTTTGGGCGACTTTCTTCCTTTCGGGGAGGCATGTTCTGTTTTACTTCTTCCACCCTTCCCGCCAGGGCACGTTGTGATAGCGGATGTAGTGCCTTTCAGCGAAACGCCAGCGACCGTCATCCTTGCGATACTGATCCAGATAATGACCGGCCTGCGTATAGGCCTCGCCATCGGT
>SMWK01000150.1 GCA_004356895.1 Gammaproteobacteria bacterium | reverse complement strand
CAGAGACGTCGGTAAGACGCATCCATGCGGACTTGGCACTCGGGAGTTCGCTTTGCGAACTCCTAAGCCATTCGCAGAGCGAATGGCCGCCATCCCTGGCTCGCGACACTCTGGAAACCACTTCCCCTCCATCCCCGCGGTTCCCTCACATCTTTCCAGATTCCGACGATCTCCGAGGCCTCTCAACAATTGCGGTACCGTATAAGGCAGGACGCTTTTCGCCTTGGGGAGGGTGGGGCCGTTATTTCCAGTTCGCTCGACTTTGCCGAGCACTGGATGGCTCTTCGTGCCGCATTGCTTGGGGATCCGTTACCGAATGGAAGCGCGGTATTTCAAGTCCACTAACTACACGCCAATTTGCGCCGTATCCCATCGAAGCCCATCCTCGAATTTTGGAAGGATCTCAAGGAGAAGCGAGGGGGAAGTCATTTTCCAGGGTGTCACGAGCCAGGGATGGCGAGTGCAAGCCCTCAAGGATGAGTCTTACTGGCGTCCCTGGAAAATGACTTCCCCCTCGCTTCTCATGATCAACCATGCAGCAACTCTTTGCGTGCCCTCGCTCCAAAGGCAGCAAATGCATTACCCTGACTGTATGGTTAATCTGAAAGCTCCGAGCGTGCAGCTCCAGCCCGTGTCGGTTACCCGCAAGATGTCGGCGTAGTTGCCTGGATTGCGCCGTCTTGCTCAGGAGAAGGGGTTGAAGATCCATCACCTGGGGGCTGGCTACCCGCATCCTGAGGTGACTGATCCACGGGATTTTCTCGAGCATCAAGCGGGTTATTTTCGCTATCTCGAGGAACGTGAAGGGTTGAACGATCCGAGTGTGTTACCGGAGTACCTGCGGGAATCGTTTTCGTATATCGATACGCTTGGTCCTTTAAGTACGCGTCAGTCGTTCGCTCGCGTATATGGCCACGACTGGGGTATTGAGATCGACCCGGCAAAGTTGATTCCGACGGTTGGTGCTACTGGCGGTATTAACCTTGCCTGTTCGATGTTTGAGCGTGCCGGGATTGATGTTGCTTACATTACTGATGCGCCGACCTATGCGGGGTTTCTGGCCCGTTCAGCGCTGTGTCAGCACGCTGAAATCTATAGTGTGGAAATGGATGAAGAGGGTCCGTTACCCGACGGGTTTCGCGCAAGCATTAATCGAGCCCGTGAGGATGGAAGATTTGTGCCTTTTTATTACACCGTGCCGGATGGGCATAACCCCGCGGGATTCTCGTTCAGCCAGGCGCGTCGCGAGGTGATCCTGAAGCTGGCTCAAGACGAGGGTTTGCTGATCGTGGAGGACGCTCCCTACGTCTACATCAGCTTCGTGGCGGCAGACAAACGCGCGCGGCCGTTTTTCGCGATGGCGCCCGAGCAGACGATACATCTTTTTACCGGCTCGAAGATCGGCTTTCCGGGTCCGCGCGTCGGGTTTCTCTATTCCGAGGCCGAGTTGGATATTTACGACGGCAAAACGGTGTCGTTTACAGAGCTTGCGCTGACGGAAGCGAGTTCAGACATCCTTTTTCAGAATCCGGGCGCGTTGTATGGCTTCGAAGCGCTCCTTCATGAAGCCGTGGAGGGCCAAGAGGCATATGTTGAGCGAAAGTCGTTATGGCCGGTTGCCGAAGGGAAACTCGAGGTGTATCGGGAGAATCGGCGGATCATGCTTGATGGGCTCACCGAAGGATTGGGCGACTACCCAGAGCGCTTTTCCTGGACGATACCGCAAGCTGGATTTTTTACGGTATTCACGCTGCTTGATGCGAACGTGCGCACGGACGATGCGTTCATCAACCGGCTGGTAGCCGATCATGGTTTAGTCGTAATCCCCATGTACGACTTCTACCCGGCGGATGCGCGACGCCGAGACCCGAACGCTGGTTACAATCAACTGCGTTTGTCGTTTTGTTTTAGTGAGAGCGTCGGTGAGCAACGTCGAAATGATCTGCGCGAGGCGGTTGCCGAGTTCTGCAGGGCGATGAAGCTAATCTGCGGATTATCGGTTGGGAGTGACCAAAAATAGAATTACCGGGACTGGAACAGGTTAGTATTTGCGACTTGGTAAGCTGAAGGTGGTCACATGGCCGGGGATGCGGCGTTTCGAGAAGACATACGACACTGGCTCGAGGAGAACTGCCCGGCGAGCATGCGTACGCCCATGGCGACGAACGAGTACCCGGGGGGTGGACGTCGTGCCAGATACCGAAATTCGGATACCAAAGTGTGGCTGGAACGCATGGCCGAACGCGGGTTTACGGTACCTATGTGGCCACGACGATACGGTGGCGGTGGGTTAGACAAAGATGAAAACGCCGTTTTGCACGAAGAGCTCAGGCTGATCAATGCACGTCCCGCCCATGTAGGCATGGGGATCAGCATGATTGGCCCTGCACTTCTTGAATATGGTACCGAGGAGCAGAAAACCGAACATCTTCCGAAGATTGCCCGGGGTGAAATCTGGTGGTGTCAGGGTTACAGCGAACCGAACGCGGGCTCGGACCTGGCGAGCTTGCGCACCCAGGCAGTTGAAGACGGCGATGACTACATCATCAATGGTCAGAAAGTCTGGACCTCGGGTGCCGACAATGCGGACTGGATGTTTTGCCTGGTCCGCACAGACCCGAATGTTTCGAAACACCAAGGGATCACTTTCATCCTTTTTGATATGGCGACACCAGGTGTCTCGGTCAAACCGATCCTGCTGATCAGCGGGTTGTCACCGTTTTGCGAAACGTTTTTGGACGACGTTCGGGTGCCGAGGAAAAACGTCGTCGGTGAGGTCAACAAAGGCTGGACGGTTGCAAAACGGTTGTTGCAGTACGAGCGCACGTCAATCGGGGGCATAGGCGGGGGCAACCAGCGTGGGGCGACGTTAGAAGAGGTTGCCGCGAAGTATGTTGGACTCGACAATGGCATCATTGCCGATTCCGTTTTGCGAGAGAACATTACCCGCCATCGTATGAACGATTCCGCATACGCGCTCACCATGAAGCGCTCGGTGGAAGAATCAGCGACCGGGCGAGCGCCCGGAGCCGTGTCGTCGATGTTCAAATATTACGGCACCGAACAGAACAAGGGTCGTCATGAGTTGTTGTTGTCTATCATGGGTACTCAGGGCCTCGGTTGGGGAGGGGAGTCGTTTGATACAGCGGAACTCGAAAACACCCGGGCGTGGTTGCGCTCCAAGGCCAACTCCATCGAAGGGGGCACGTCTGAGGTCCAGTTGAACATTCTGGCGAAGCGCGTGCTCGGGTTACCGGACTAAGCACGCTTAAGGCGATTGGCGATTTGCTTCTGCCTGGCGAAATCCGCCTTGAGCGCGGCGACTTTGTCGGCAGTGAGCGCATCGATATTCAAGAAGTCGTACTGCCAGTTGTCGTTGTCAGCCCAGCGCTGCGGCGATTGGAAAGTCGTTCGTGGCTCTGTAGCTGCGTCGAAAAGTGCCAGCGCCAGGTGCAGCGTCTCGCGCTGAGAATCCGCGTCATCGGGTTTACCGGCGGAATTGCCAAGTGGGAACTCGCTGTACAGGAACCGCGGTACGCCCACATGTTCCACGATATCCCGCCCACAACCCATGATCACCGTCGGCAATCCGTTCTCTTCCAGATGGCGCGCGATCAGACTCACGGTCTGATGGCAGACAGGTCAACTCGGTACCAGCAGCGCAAGATCCACCGCTTGTTCGCGGCATGCTGCGAGCACCTCCGGCGCGTCCTGTTGCAGTGTCACACGCTGGCTGCGGTTTGTCGGCACACCGATAAGTTCCGCTGCGAGCGACCCCAGCTCGCCGGATGTTACGGCTTCAGCCAGTCTTGTTACTGGCAGGAAGCTATTGGGATCGGCTGCGGTTGTGTGTTTACGATCGTAGCCGAGATGGGAAATTCGCAAATCGGGTACGGGCGTCACCGGCATGGTGTAAGTGCGAAAGAACTTAGCCGCGGCGTTGTACAGCGCGCCGGGTCCCTGATCAGCAAGCCCGGATTGATAAGGAGCGGCGGTGGTGATTAACGCAAGCCTGGCTTTGTTGACCGATCTGGCTGGCGACGCAAACGGCACGGTGTCGAAGTGCGCCCAGGTGTAAGGCGGATATCCCAGGGTTCCATAGTAGTTGCGTGTTCGCTCGATGTAGGAGATCACGGAAGTTGACTATTCCTCAGTAGAGTCGTCATGTTAGCACTGGTTTAGGCACACACCTTGCGCTCGAAGGAAAAACCTTTATGTTGGGTGCAGCTTTCAGTCTCGATGGAGGGGATTAGGATGTTCAAAAAAATATTGGGATTTTTTGTCTTAGCAACGGCTGTGCTGGCGGCAGTGCCAAGCCACTCTGACGATACGTTATCGCTGGATGAAATGATGGCCGCATTCGATTGGAGTTTTGATGCGGAAATCGAGGTTGAGACAATTGCCGACGGTTTTTACGTTTTGTTCGGAGTCGGCGGCAATATTGCCGTCAGCATCGGTTCACAGGGCGTACTCGTGGTGGATGACCAGTTCCCACAGATGATACCGAAGATCAACGCTGCCATTGCTGAACTCGGCGGAGGTGAAATCGATTTCGCTGTCAACACCCACTGGCATTTCGACCACGCCGAAGGCAATCTGGCATTAGGCCCTGAAGGGACCTGGCTCGTTTCCCAGGCGAATTCACGGGACATGATGATGGGTGAGCACGTGATCAATCTGGTTGCTCTGAGTTACAAACAACAGGTGTATCCCGCGGCTGCCTTACCTGTGATTACCTTTGATGATCGCATGCAGTTTCATTTCAACGGTGAGCAGATCGAACTGTTGCACTTTGGCCCCGCACATACCACCGGTGACACGGCGGTCATCTTTCGAGGTCGAAACGCCGTGCACTTAGGTGATGTGTTCAACAATTCCGGCTTCCCGTTTATCGATGCCGACAATGGGGGCGAAATCAACGGCGTCATCAGTTTTTGTGAAGCGGTACTGGCTGTGATTGATACCGATACGGTTGTCATACCAGGGCACGGGCCGGTGACCGACTACGCAACACTATCGGCCTACATCGACATGTTGAAAATGGTGCGCGATCGCATCGTCAAGCTCATCGATAACGGTGCGGATCTCGACGCGGTGATCGCCGCCAAGCCAACGGCGGAATATGACGAAACCTATGGCGATCCGTTGATGTTGATCAACCGGGCATACACCAGCCTCACCAACTAACGTGAATTTTCACCAATACGGAGAGCTAGATGCCGGGTGCACTTGACGGAATACGTGTTCTGGATTTTTCCACCATGGTCTCCGGGCCGGTGGCGACAGCCATCCTCGCGGATCAGGGTGCGGATGTGATCAAGATAGAGTCTCCGGCCGGTGACGAGATGCGTAAGATCGGCAACGCCCGCAACGGTCTCACGGCCGGTTTCTTCTCTTGCAACCGAGGCAAGAAATCTCTGGTCCTCGATCTCAAGAACGAGCTGGCAAAAAAGGCCCTCGCCAAGCTCATCGGCACCGCGGACGTGCTCGTGCAGAATTTTCGACCCGGCGCGATGGAGCGGATGGGATTTGGCGAGAGCGCTGTCAGAAAAATCAAATCCGACATCATTTACGTCTCGATCAGTGGTTTTGGTGAGACGGGTCCGTATGCCCACAAACGGGTATACGACCCGGTGATCCAGGCGTTATGTGGGGCAACCGATATACAAGCCGATCGCGACACGGGTCGGCCGAAGATGTTCCGCATCATCATTGCCGACAAGGTCACTTCCATCACCACCGCGCAGGCGATCTCCTCGGCACTGTTCTCTCGCGAACGCACAGGACGTGGCCAGCACATCAAACTTTCGATGCTCGACACGATGGTGGCCTTTTTTTGGCCCGAGGGTATGTCCGGCATCACGTTTGTTGGTGATGAGATCGATGTCACCAAATACCAGGGTACGATGGATCTTATTTACGAGACCAAAACGGGCTACATCACAGCCGGTGCGATCTCCGATTCCGAGTGGAAGGGTATGTGTAAGGTGCTTGGCAAACCCGACTGGATAGATGATGAGCGTTTTGCCACGACCACCGCCCGTTTTCGAAACGCCGAGGAGCGCAAGCAGCTCACAGCGGTGGAAATCATGAAGTGGGAGCGCGACGAGATCCTTAAGCGCCTCGATGCGGAGGGTGTACCCTCCGCGCCATTGTTGACACGCCTCGATTTACTGGACGATGCTCAGATTCATGAAAACCACACGATCCAGATATACGAGTTCGCAGGGCATGGCAAAATCCGCCAGGCGCGCCCCGCTGCGATTTTTGAGGGTACACCGAGCGAGGTGAAAAGCCCTGCACCACGACTGGGCGAACACTCGTTGGAAATTCTCGAAAGTGCCGGAATATCGAAGGCTGAATTCAGTGAACTCGAGCGTGCAGGCGCGGTTGCGTTGCCGAAGTGACGGGAAATTACCAGCTTTCGTCGGGGGTATGAATCAGATCCGGAATGGACGAAAGCGTTGCAATGCCCCCACCGCCGGTGGCTATGCCGAAAATGACGATGGTTAGCGCCGCTGTCCAGTGCAAAAAGAACCCGGCGATTCCCACGATGCACAGAAAGACACCGCCGAGAAAACACGCGATGCCAATGTATTCGCGTCTTTTTACTGCTTCGGGGTTCATGTCAAAACCACTGATTGACTCACAACTGAGAACAAATGATATCACTTTGGAGGGGAACATAACTTGCTCGAATTAAAGCTACGCATCCAAAAACCGCGACTCGATCTGCAGAATTAAGTTGTAGTTAATCTGCAGCGGACTAGATTTCGTTGTTGCGGTGGCGCATATAGATGGCCGCGGCGACGAAGCCAGCACCGATCACAACGCCGATCCACAGATCGGTGCTGGCGAGCAGCCGCAACTGCTCACCAATGTGGACGGCAGGTTCAAACCCTGCCCGGCTCATGTTCGCGGCAGACGGCAGGGCGGCGAAGCGGAGGTGGTTAGCAACACCATCGCTGACAATCGATGAAGAAAAGAGCACCGGCTCTAGAACGGCAGGCACGATAGGTAGGAGCACTGCCCAGACAAAAGGTACTCGATTTGCGACGGCCGAGACCAATAACAACCAGCCATAAATTGGCAATGCCCAGAGCCCCTGAATGAAGTAGCCGACGGCAAGCTCAATGAATTCCATGATCAGCCCGGAATGGGACCACAACCGCAAGAAGCCGCCGTCACCTGCGATCGACACGATCAGCAGAATAAAAATCTGGTAGGCGAGAATCGCAGCGATCGTCACCACCGGTGCTAACCAGGCTATGTGTACGAGTTTCGCGAGCACCGTTTCCGAATCGCTGACAGGCATGGATTTCCAGAACAGCACCGTGCGGTCTCTACGGTCTTCGTGCAGCGATCCTAAAAGAGCAAAAACAGCGACGAGGAAATAAACGAGCTGGAATGGCAACGCCACGGAGGTACGCGCCTTATCGATGCGATCGGTTAGCTCCTCGTCACTCCAATCGGTGTAGTCGAACAAGGTAAGCAGCCCTTCTTGGAGAACAAATGACACAACATCCGTATCCTGGGCACGGTCTCCAAGAGAGATGTTTACCCCGTTCGAGCTTTGATTAGAAGAAACGTTTATAGTCGCGCTCGTCGTGCTGGCGAGCATCAGCACGAACACGGTCAACATCACCAGCGTTCCAAGTACAGCGATTGGAACCCAGCCAAACCCGGTTTTGTGCTCGAGCCATTCTCGCCTGATCAATGCGGTGGCGGTGCTCATTGCTGCTCTCCTATCACGGCGATGAAGAGATCTACCAGGTTAGGTGTTGCGATCTCGCCGTAGCGGGCGAGCTCTTCGGTGTTCGCCTCGCGGAAAATAAACTCGCTACCTTGCAGAGTTTTTCTTTCGGCAATTGGTTTTAACTCGCGGATCTTCTGCGCCGATTCCTGGCCAGAGGTGAGTTTGCAAAATTGTTTTGCCAGATCGTCCATCGTCAACGAAAGGCAAGCCTTACCCCGATGAATGAATACAACGTCCGTCAGAATATGTTCGATCTCGCGCACCTCATGCGTGGTGATCAGAATGCTGCGATTATCCTGGTAATAGTCGTTGAGCACCGAATCGTAGAATCGCTGCCGGTAGAGGATGTCGAGCCCGAGGGTCGGTTCGTCCAATACCAGGATCTTTGCATCAATCGCCAACGTGATGGCGAGATGCAGCTGTACATTCATGCCTTTGGAAAGTACGTGTATTTTCTTGTTCAACTTGACATCGGTCTTTTCGAGAGCGGCTTCAGCAATTGCACGATCGAAGGAGGCGTGTACTCCCTCGATGAAATCGAGTAGATGGTCAACGCGCATCCACCGGGGAAGAATCCCGACGTCTGCGATGTAGGCGGTGCGCGTCATGAGTTCTTTACGTTGCTTATAGGGATCGAGTCCGAGCACGTTCAGCTCACCGCCGTCGAGATGTAACAGCCCCAGAATGGACTTCAGTGCTGTCGTCTTACCGGAGCCGTTCGGCCCGATCAGCCCGACGATGCGCCCAGGCTCCACGTTGAGATCAAAGCCGTTCAACGCCGCAGTATCCCCGTAAGATTTGCGGAGGTTTTGCGCGCTGATAAGGCTCATGAGGAATCTCCAGTACTATCGGCGAGGAGTGTTGCTGGATCGAGTCCGAGTACGGCGATCGTGGTCAGGATTTCGGGCCATTGCTGCTTGATGAACCGGTCGCGTTCCTGATCGAGCGCCTGTTGTTGGGCACCGGGGCGGACGAACATGCCGAGCCCGCGACGTTTTTCGAGTAATTCGGTGTCCACCAACATCTGATAGGCCTTCGACACGGTAATGGGATTAATTCGCTCCTGGGCAGCTACCTGGCGAACGGATGGCACGGCTTCTCCTTCTGGAAGAATCCCCCGTACGATTTGGCGCAGGACGAGGTTCTTCAGCTGAAGGTAGATTGGCTCGTGGTCGTTCCAGTCGCTCATTTGTGGCTACCGAAAAGGTCAACTCCGTTGTTTCGCAGATGTTTCACGGTACTGATCTGGTGTTATACATTACTACAACACCAGTTGGCAAGTTGTGCTCCAAAAAATTTGGTAAAGATTAAGTCAGCCGTCAGGCCGGGGAAGCAAGCTGCAGTGCAAATCCGACCAACAGAGGCAGTGTGGCGAACGAAATCAGGGTGGAAAGCAGGATTACCGCCGCAACCTTCTCGGGATTACGCCCATAACGTTCGGCGAAGATGAAGTTGAAAACGGCGACCGGCATTGCTGCCTGAAGGAATACCACACCGGCGATTGTGCCCGTGAGGCCAAATGCCCAGATGACGAACAACCCGGTCGCCAACCCGAAACCCAGACGGGCGAGCGCAATCACGATGTTCTGGTGCAGGTCAACAAGGTGTAGACGAGCCAGAGCGGTGCCGAGCATGAGTAACATCGCGGGAATGACCAGTCCACCCAGAATTTCGGTTGTGGAAGCGATCCATACCGGCACAGACAAGTCCGCGCCTCGCACGATGAAGACCAGCAACACAGCCCAGATGATCGGCTGCTTGAGAAGCTGCAACGGGTGGAAAGAACCGGAGGAGATCCCCATGCCGATGGTGTACTGGGACACGGAGTTCACAAAAAAATAGGAGATACCGAGCGCCAAACCTGGCTCACCGAAGGCGAGGAGTACCAACGGCAAGCCCATGTTACCCGTGTTGGGGTGGATCAGCGCTGGAAGGTAGGTGTTGACCGGCCAGTTGGTCAACTTCAGCAACAACCAACCCAATACGATGCAGCTACCGATGATGCTGACGCTCGCCAATACCATTTGGCCAAAGGTTCTGAGATCGATGTCGATGCTGGTGAGTGTGGAAAAGACGAGGCACGGGGTCCCCACCATCATCACCAGATTACCTATGGTCTCGTTGTCGAAGCTCAAGCCCCGTCGAATCCACAGGTAACCGATGCCGGTAACGATGAATACCGGCGCGATAACCGTGGCAATTTCTCCGAACACCATGGAGTTCCAGCCCACATCAAAACGATTTACCGTGGGAGCTATTCTAAACCGGGTTCATAAGCCCACCACTGGGCGTTTGGGGCACAAAGCCGGTAGAATCCCGGCCTTTCGAGTCTGTGCAGGTGGGGTTGGTGAAAGAACGTACCTGGCAGCGTCCGGCGACGTTGTTGGTTTTGATGTCGGTTGCCATGCCAGTGGCGTTCAGCGTCTGGTCCGCACTGTTAAACAACTTCGTTGTGGAACGCGCCGCCTTCACGGGTGTTGAAATCGGCATTTTGCAGAGTTTGCGGGAAGTGCCGGGTTTTCTGGCGTTCACGACGGTGTTTGTGCTGTTGATTCTCAAGGAGCAGACGTTTGCCGTATTAGCGCTCGCGCTCCTTGGTCTCGGTGTCGCTATAACTGGATTTTTCCCGTTCGAGTACGGCTTGTATTTCACCACGGTGCTGATGTCTGTCGGCTTTCACTACTTCGAGGCGGTGAAACTATCCCTGGCGTTACAGTGGCTGTCCAAAGCCGAGGCTCCCCAGGTCCTCGGCAAGCTCATCTCGGTGGCGGCGATCACTTCGTTGGTTGTTTACGCTGTTTTGTGGGTGCTGCTGGAACTCTTCGCGGTCGATTACATCTGGATTTTCATGCTGGGCGGTGGTGTATGTGTCGTTTTGGCACTGTGCATGTGGCGGGGATTTCCCCATTTCGAATCTGCCACGAAACAGCACACCCATCTGATATTGCGTAAAAGGTATTGGCTCTACTATGGGTTGACCTTCTTTTCCGGAGCGCGCCGGCAGATTTTCATGGTCTTCGCCGCCTTTCTGATGGTGGAAAAGTTCGGTTACAGCGCCGCGCAGGTGACGCTGCTTTTTCTGATCAATTACGCATTCAACTGGTTGTTCGCCGAACGAATTGGTGCGCTGATCGGTCGGATTGGCGAACGGACTGCACTCACTCTGGAATACGTCGGGCTGATTGTTGTGTTCACCGGTTACGCATATGTCACAAACGCCTATCTCGCCGCCGGACTCTACGTGATCGACCACATGTTCTTCGCACTGGCAATTGCGATCAGCACCTACTTTCAGAAGATCGCGGACCAGGCCGACATGGCGAGTTCAGCCGGGGTGTCGTTCACCATCAACCATATCGCGGCAGTGGTGGTTCCCGCAGTACTTGGTCTCGTCTGGATTCACTCCCACTCCGTCGTCTTTCTGATTGGCACCGGCTTTGCCGTTTGCTCATTGGTGTTAGCGCAAAACGTCCCTGAAAAACCGACTCCCGGCAACGAGGTAAACTGGGGTTACGGCTCCGCCAAGGCGCTCCTATCCACCAGAGGAAATGTATCGTGACCATGCTCAAACCCATTCAGCTTGGCAAAAACAGTGGCCTGCTCGTCTCCGAGTTGTGCCTCGGTACGATGAATTTCGGCCTGCCTGGGCGTGGACATCAGGGTGATTGGACGCTCGGTGAAGACGAAGCGCGCCCTATTTTTCAAGCAGCACTGGAGCATGGGCTGTTCTATTTTGACTGTGCCGATGTATACGGCATCGGGGCTTGTGAGGAAGTGGTTGGCAGCCTGCTGAAGTCACTGGCGCGCCGCGATGAGTATGTGCTTGCGACGAAAATCAGCATGCCCATGGGGGCAGGTGCCAACCAGAGGGGTTTGTCGCGTAAGCACGTGATGGAAAGCGTGGATGCATCGCTCAAACGGCTGGGCCACAGTTACGTCGATCACCTTGTCATCCCCCGGCACCCTCACGGCGTTCCCGGGCATGTGGAAGTGCCTATTGAGGAAACCCTCGAAGCCCTGCACGATGTCGTCAAAGCAGGCAAGGCCCTCTACCTGGGTGCGTCTTCCATGTTTGCATGGCAGTTTGCAGAGTTACAATTGACTGCCGAGAAGCATGGCTGGACCCAATTCATTTCCATGCAGAACCACTACAACCTGATCTACCGGGAAGAAGAGCGCGAGATGAACCGATATTGCGCGAGAACCGGTGTGGCACTCACTCCATGGTCGCCCCTTGCCCGTGGCATTCTCACAGGAACCTATAAAGGTGGGTTCGATGGAGGCTCCTCAAAACGTTCGCAAGGCAACGACAAGATACGTACGGAAAGTCTTTATCGCGGCAAAATGGATTTTAAAATTGCCGAGCGTGTTGGGGAGATCGCGGAGAAGTACGGGAAGTCGGCCGCGCAGATTTCACTTGCCTGGCTCATGAACAAACCCGGCGTCTACTCACCGATTGTTGGGGTGTCGAGGGTTGCGCAGTTGCAACAACTCATCGAAGCGGCAGAGATCATTCTTGAAGCGCAGGACGTCGCTTATCTGGAGGAGCTGTACGAGCCGCTGGAAAATCTGCTGTCTATCGGTTACTCCTGAGTTTGGGGTCAGTGCTCAAGCGTAAACCGTGCGCTCGAAGCGGCGCAGCAGCCACAGCAACGCCACGCCCGGAATGATCAGGCCCGGAAGGATCAGCCACCATTCCGCTTGGCCGTCAGCCGCGCCCCAGAAAAGCCGCATCGGGTAATAAAGTGGCCCCGGCACACTTCCGATCCACTGCCAGGGCGTGGGGACGAAGAACAGCAGTGTCGGCAAGCCACCCCAGATCTGCACCGGCTTCAACATCATCAGCGCCTGAACCTTGTTTTTGATATAGATCGCGTAGACGAGCGCAATAAGCGGGACGGCAAGCGAGGCCAGAGTTGCGGACGCAAGGATCTCGAACAGGGAGATTGAAACCAATCCTGCGAAATACACACCGAGCGTCGTCAACACGACGTTGAGTCCCATCGCCGCCAGCAGCCGGTATCCTAAGAAACTCCTGAGCGATAAGGGGCTCGCTTGAAGCGCCAGCAGCGTACCCTCGTCACGTTCCTCGATGAAAAGAATGCCGATAACGAAGCCGAGCATCACCGGCTGCCCGCCGACGATGAGGCTGGCCAGAATTAGACCGTAGTAAGGCTCGAGCACGACCCATTCAGCCACCAGTTCCCCGGCGTAGGGAACCAGCCAGCGCAAACCCAGACAAGCAAGTGGCAACAAGAACGCAATAAAACTCAGCAGGAATCCATCACGCCAGATCAGCCGCAGATCGTTGGGTGCGAGTACCCGCATGGCTCTGATTACGTGTGTGTTCACGAGGTGAACTCTCCACGCACGACGTAGCGCTCGATAGCGCGTGACGCCCAGAACAAGGCGGCACCAAGGGCCAACGTACCGTAAATAAAAGCGTAAACCAACTGGATTGGGTCTACCGGCATGAAAGCAGCCTTGGCAAGAAGCAAGGGTGGCATCGAAGGCCACAAGTAGAACAACGGGCTGGATGAGAGATTGAGGTACCAGATATTCGGCAAATCAAACGATAAGGAGACGAGTATCGCCGGTAACAGGAAATGTGTGATGGAGCGGTAGCGCACCCCCACGGCCACACCAACCGCAACACCCATGCTTGCGCGCATTACCACCGCTATCACAAGCCAGCCGAACGAGAAGCCGAGGCCATAGGCGATGATGGCGATGATGGTACTTTCCACCAGTGCGAGCACAGTCAGCGTGATCAGTTTCGAAGCTAGATACTCTCCGGGCCGCAGCGGCGAGACGAGCACTACCTCAAGCGTGCCTTCGCCCCGCTCGAGCAGTAACAACACGCCAACCAGAAAAACGGTTGTCAGGCTCACGCCCGCGAGGACCACCAGCGGCATGAAAAAGTGCAGCTGTTCGGGTGTAAAAAGAGCGCTCAATGCGAACGCCAGTGCAAAGGCCGCGCCTGCAATGATCAGATATACCTTGTTGCGCGCCTGGAGCCGCGAATCGAGTCGCAGTGTGTTGAATAACCGCCTCATGCGAGTTCCCGGCCGGTTACGCGAATGAAGATGTTCTCAAGCGAAGTTTCCTGGGTGTGGATTGTCTGCAGAGAAGGCTCACGCAATGTGGTTAGAAACGTTTCGTTCTCAGCCAAGCCTTCGAGTTGGAAGTCGCGCACCTCGAGCGTTCCGTTAACACGGTACTCCACGCGGATACGTTTTTCTCCATAACGAACCTTGAGTTCGCGTGGTGCATCGATCAGAGCGATCTTTCCGTCAACAAGGAACGCAACGCGATCACAGATCTCGTCGGCCGTCGCCATGTCGTGGGTGGTGAGGAAAACCGTTGCGCCGCGCTCACGGTGTTTGAGAATCAGATCTTTGACGAGCCGTGCGCCGAGCGGGTCCAGCCCCGTGGTGGGTTCATCCAGGAACAGCAGCCGTGGCCGACACAGTATCGAGCGCGCAAAACTCAAGCGTACACGCATGCCTTTCGAGAAGCGCTCGACCCGGATATCGGCGTGTTCGAGCAGATCCACCTGCTCGAGTAGTTCGTCCACGTCCTCGGTTTTATCCCGATACAGTGAAGCGAAGTAGTGCAAATTTTCGCGCGCCGTGAGACGGCCGTAGTGAACGGGAAGTTCGAAACCAACGCCAACCTGCTCGTATAGATCCGAGCCCCAGTCGCGGACCTCGCGCCCGAGGATGTTAACCTCGCCGCGGTAGTCGCGCAGTAAGCCGGTAAGCACTTTCTGGGTAGTGCTTTTGCCAGCGCCGTTGGGCCCTAAGAACCCGAAAATCTCGCCATCCTTGACTGAGAATTCCAGATCGTTCACGGCCGGCTCCTTCGAACCCGGGTACGCAAAGACCAGTCCAAGTACTTCGATCATGGCTCTGATAATACCAAACTGCGTGTTGAGACTCTGTCGAGGCCTATTCGGGTTTGCGAGTTCAGACGACGTTGTCAATACGCTGTATTGACATTAACCAACCGTCAGCTACCATGGCCACGTGGCGAAAACCGAACAGCTCCAGATACGCGTGACTGCAAGCGAAAAGGCGCAGATAAAAGCTCGCGCCAGGCAGGCCAATGAGGACGTTTCCAGTTGGGTGTTGAGACAGTTAATTCCCCCAGCCGAAGAACGTTTCCAGGCATTGTGCGGGGTATTGGCGACTTCGCCGACTCCTCCCTCAGACAGGTTTGCCGAGATAAATGACTTTCTAACGGGCTTGAGTGCAACTTCGTTAGTGCAAGCCGTGGGACTGGCTCCGCGAGCGGACCTTGGATCTTTTGAGGCCAATTACCTTGCAGCGATGATCGAACAGACATGCGTAGCCAAAACTGTCGAGGTACCGGCCTGGCTCACGGACATCGAACCGCTGCCAAATCCATGGTTCGCATCCTCGTTGATAAGCCGGCGTTTACGCCTGCTTACTCGATCTCCACCTGCCTTCCGCAGGCGCAATCTTTTTACCGATAACCACGTTGGGGAGCGAGGGTAATGCTTCTTAACAAAGCCAACATTAATCAACTTCTTGAACGTCTCAACGACGAACTCGCCAACATAGATGTTCAGGGTGAATTATTTTTGGTTGGGGGTGCTGTGATGTGCCTGGTTTTCGAAGCGCGCGATTCTTCCAAGGACCTGGATGGTTTTTTCCAACCCACTCGAGTCCTTCGTTCTGCGGCCAAGCGGATCGCGGTTCTGTTGGGTCACCCGCAAGACTGGCTGACTGATGCGGTCATAACCTATCTGAGCAGCAAAGGCGATTTTCACCCGTATCTTGCGCGGTCCAATCTGCGCGTGTCGATCGCTTGCCCCGAATACTTACTGGCGATGAAGTGTCTCGCAATGAGACTCGGTGAGGAATTCCATGACGAAGAAGACGTGAGGTTCCTGCTGCGTTATCTCAATCTGGAAAGCTACCCCTCAGCAATCGAAATTATCGCGCGTTATTACCCTTCTGAGAGATTGCCTCAGAAAACTCTCTACGCGCTGCGTGAGATGTTGGAGAATCGATCTTAAACCCGGCTCGTTGCCCCCGAACGGACTGCGCACCACCACTTGAAGTGCATTGTAGACAACTCGGGGTGTTGTGCGAAAATCAATGGTTGTTTTCATTGAGGAGGGGCGAACAATGCCGTACCACGATCTGGTGATTCGTGGCGGTTCCGTGATTGACGGCACGGGGATCGCGACCGACGCGCTCCCTGGCCGTCTGATCCGTTAGGCGAAACTTGGGATGAAACCTCTTTCACACATTCGCGTTCTGGATCTCACCCACGCTCGGGCGGGTCCCGTTGCCGTACGCCTGCTTAGCGATTGGGGTGCGGACGTCATCAAGGTCGAGCAACCACCAATGCGTGCCGTGGGCGCTCTCACCGGTGCACGACGCGGACCTGATGAACAGAACCTGCATCGCAACAAACGTGGCTTGACGATCAATCTGAAGGAACCCGAGGGTCATAAAATCTTCATGACGCTCGCCAAACAAGCGGACGTGGTGGTGGAGAACTTCAAGGCAGACGTAAAACATCGCTTGAAGGTTGATTACGAAACCGTGAAAGCCGTAAACCCTGCAATTATCTACGCAAGCATCTCGGGCTTCGGCCAGGATGGGCCGTACAGCGACCGCGCCGGTGTAGACCAGATCATTCAGGGACTAAGCGGGTTGATGTCGGTTACCGGGGAGCCAGGCAAGGGTCCGATGCGTGTCGGGATTGCGATCAGCGATACCTCTGCTGGCATGTTTCTCGGGCAGGGTATTCTTCTCGCACTGTTACATAGAGAACGCACGGGCGAAGGTCAGTGGGTGCATACCTCGCTCCTCGAATCTATGATGTCGAAGCTCGATTTTCAAGGAGCGCGTTACACCATGAACGGGGAGATCCCCGATCAGCAGGGTAATAACCATCCTACTCAAGCGGCGATGGGCGCTTTTCGTTCAAAGGACGGCCTTGCCAACATCGCGGCCTCGAGCCCGAGGTTGTGGGAGCGTTTCTGCCGTGCGCTCGATGCGAACACGCTGTCTGATAACCCGGACTACAGCTCCCCAAGGAGACGCCGGGAACGTAAAGTGCAGCTCAATGCCGATATCAACGCGATTACCGAGGCATACACCACTGCCGAACTCGTCGAGAAGCTTAATAACGCGGGCGTACCCTGTGGTCCGATCAACAACATCGGCGAGGGGTTCGAGGATCCCCAGGTGAAACATCTCGAGATGGTGAAACCCGCTCCTCACCCGGAACTCGACGATCTAGGACTTGTGCGTTCACCCATCAACCTCTCGCTGTTCCCGGAAGATCCCAGTTTCCGTAATGCGGCACCCGATCCCGGCGCCGATTCCGACACGATACTCGTGGAATTTGGCTACACCACAGCACAAATTTCCGCGTTTCACGATGCCGGTGTGATTTAGTGCGATTTCACAAGTCTGACGCAATAAATGATAAGCAATAAATGACGCAAAACGGAAAACTTGCTCCGACCCAGCGGATTGGTTATGGCGTAGGTGATTTTGGGATCAACCTCTACTTCATCTCGGTGATGACTTATCTGTTGTACTTCTATACCGACGTGTTGGGGATTTCTGCCGTCGCTGCGGGTGGGGTGTTGCTGGTTGCACGGATTATCGATGCTGTAACGGACCCGATAATGGGTGCAATTGCCGAACGCACGCGCAGCCGTTGGGGTCGGTTGCGACCGCATATACTTTTTGGTGCGATACCGCTCGGCATCATCTCCGTTCTGACTTTCAGCTCGCCGGATTTCAGCGACGCAGGAAAGTTATGGTGGGCTTATCTCACCTATATCTCGTTCGGTATCGCCTACACGGTTGTTTCCATTCCCTACTCGGCATTGACTGCGTCGTTGACGATGGACCATCAGGAGCGAACGATGCTTTCCACGGTCCGCATGGCTTTTGCGTTTGCAGGTGGCCTGGCAATCTCTGTAGGCATGCTGCCGTTGGTAGGTTTGTTTGAAACCGAAGCCGCCGGTTATCAGTGGTCGCTCGTCATATTTTCTGTAATCGCCACTGGATTGCTCTGGCTCACCGTGGTGATGACGCAAGAGAAGGTGCAACCACCTGCTTCGCAGGAGCTTAAGTTGAAGGATTCGCTTAAAGCAGTATTCGAGAATCCCCCTCTACTGGTTGTTATAGTCATGTTTACGTGCGGAATGTTGTCATTCACCGTGCGGCAGGCCGTTACTCCGTACTATTTTGAATACAATCTGGGACGCGCGGATCTGATTCCGCTGTTTTTCTTAGTCACGATGCCAGTGATGTTTGTGGGGCTTCCCTTCGTACCTAAGCTCGCTGCCGTTTTCGGCAAGGCAGGAGGCATTGCGATTGGTGCCGTGGTCACGATTGTTGGCGCCCTCGGGTTGTACTTCACACCCTATGACGCCATTACCTGGGTTTTTATCTGGTCGGGTGTGATGGCGCTTGGTGGCACCCCGATAGCGGTACTTGGCTGGGCGATGATTCCAGACACCATTGAGTACTCGCAATGGAAGACAGGTTTGCGGGCGGACGGAGCAATTTTTGCGTTCGCGAGCTTTTTTCAGAAAACCGCAAAAGCCATCGGTGGCGTAACCGTGGCGTGGGTGCTTGGGTTTACCGGGTACGCAGCTAACATGGAACAGTCGCAAACTACGACCGAGGCAATCCACGTGGTCATGACCCTGGTGCCGATGGGTATCATGGTTGTGCTGATCATCGCAGCACGTGCGTACCGACTCGATGCGGGGGCGCATGCGAAAATCGTGCAGGAACTCGCGAAGAAGTAGTTTGGGGCCAACGACTTAACCACTTGGCTTCACGAACTCGAACCCGGTTTGCATTTTTATGATTTGATAACCGAACTCGTGCACCAGTCGGTGATGTCTCCGACGATAAGAACCAGATTATTGAGCTTCGTTTCACCCCCGTCCGCCCAGTGGACGATGTGGTGACCGTCGACGTAGCGGCTTTGGGAACAACCCGGATACTGGCAGGACCGATCGCGGGCTCTCAGCGCCCGTCGTATGGCCGTTGGAATGACCCGCGTCTTGCGCCCCACGTTCAGTACCTCACCCTCAACGAAACCCCAAACCAACCACGTGAGGACGCGAGGCACATGGATGTGCCGAGTCAATCTCTCCGGGTGTTTGCAAAACAAGTAACAATACTGTTGTGTAATGTGGCGTGTGATAGTTGAACCGAAGTAGGGACTACAGAACAGAGCTCAAGCCATGCGGCGAGTATTTATCATTCGACATTCACCCGTCCGAGGTATACGGACCGTCTTGCTTGCCTTCCTGGCTGTTGGAGCGGTCGCCTGCGCACCGGTGACACGCGTCGACCAAGGGATCGCGTTCGTCGACGTGGCGCTCATCGACGTAAGCGGCGGATCCGTGCACCCGGGGATGACAGTGGTTGTATCCAGGGAGAGAATCGTTCATGTCTTGCCGTCGCGAGATATCGCTCTGGGTCCGGGCGTCGAGCAGGTGGACGGCGAGGGTCGGTTCTTGATCCCGGGCCTCTGGGACATGCACGTGCATTTCCAAGGTGATGCCGATCAGGTGCGCACGGTCGAGTTTCCCGTGTTCCTGGCCCACGGAGTCACCGGCATTCGGGTGATGTCGGGTTGCGATTCCACCTACGTGTCACGGCAGCCTGGGTCTCAACCTTGTATGACGGACGAAACTCCGGGCAACCCGTCACCCCGGACGATCGTCGGTTGGCGGGAGGAGATAGTCGGCCGGGCGATCGTGGGTCCGCGAATCGTCTCTTCAAGCATGATGTTTGACGGCTCCACGGAGTGCTATCCGAGCTATACGCTGGAGAGCCCCGAGGACGCGCGGGAGAAGGTACGCTGGGCGCGGAATAGCGGTGCCGATTTCCTGAAGATCCTCAACTGCAGCATGAGTTCCAACGTCTACCATGCCATCGTGGAAGAGGCGCGAGCCCTCGGCATCGTTGTCGCTGGCCATGTTCCGAGGGGGGTCACACTGATCGAAGCGGCCAACGCCGGCCAGAAAGGAATCGAGCACGCGGCCCCGTCGTTGCTGGAAGCCTGCGGCTCTGCTAAAGAGGTTGCCAGCGCCCGGGCGGCCTACGAAGAGGGAGGCTTTCTGGCCTACCTCGAAGGACTGATCGCAGCATTCGATCCGGCGGAGTGCGGGCCGCTGGTGGCGGCGTTGTTGGAGAACGGGACGTTCTTCAGCCCGACCTTTTTGGTCAACACCAACAACGTCGTGAACCACGATCTGCGCGCGGCGGTGGAAGACGACGACCGCAGGCGATACCTCGTGCCGCGTATCCGCAGTCTCTGGGAGACGTGGATCGAAGAGCAAACGATCGACGAGGCGACCCGAACGCTCTACGCTCGGTACTTCGACCGGCTTTACGAAGGCGTGGCCACCCTGGAGCAGAGTGGCATCCCGATTCTCGCCGGCAGCGACACGCCCAACCTGCTTGTCTACCCAGGATCCGGGCTTCACGACGAGTTGGGGATTCTCGCCGATGCGGGGTTATCACCGGCGGCTGCTCTTGCAGCGGCCACCACCGCACCGGCACGGTATTTAGACCTCGACACCGACCTCGGTTCGGTTGCGCCCGGAATGCTGGCGGATCTGGTACTGCTTGACGCCAATCCGCTCAAGGACATCGGCAACACACGGACAGTCCGGGCGGTGATGGCGAACGGTCGCCTTTTCACAAGGGACGCACTCGACGACTTGCTCGAAGCCGCCGCCGTCGCCGCAGCCAAGTAGGGGCGCTTGACGGATGTGCTAAGGCGCTGTCCAGTATGGCATTGAGAAACCTGCTTGAGTTCAATCGAATCCTGGGTATGTTTTACCGGGTGTCGGCCAGTAGTCCATTTGTCTCCTTTTGACCGTGAACTGCCTGGTTCACTGCACAACCACCTGTCTGCTATAGCCGAATCGAACGTCAAGGATAATTTCCGTGGGATATATTTATATCCCCTGCCGGAGTGTTGAGTGTTCGACAAAAGATCCCAGTCCGCCACACACTGTGTGGCTTACATGAGGGCTGTTCCGCGGGTCGAGCTACCCAATAACTCAGACTGAGTGCAAGCGCACAGGAAGCTTCTGAAACCCTCGAACGAAGTTCGATTCGGTTCTCACCGGACGCCCCACCACTGCAACCGTGTGAAAGCGTTTCAGAATCTCTTCCCAGACGATTCGCAGCTGCATTTCAGCGAGGCGATTGCCCATGCACCGATGAATCCCAAAGCCAAACGACAGGTGATGCCTCGGGTTTTTCCGGTCGATGATGAATTCGTCTGCGCGATCAATTTCATCCTCATCCCGATTCCCGGAGACGTACCACATCACCACTTTGTCTCCGGCTTTCATCTGTTTACCGGCAAAAACCAGGTCCGAATTGACGGTCCGACGCATGTACGCGAGCGGCGTCTGCCAGCGGATGATCTCAGAAACCATGCTTGGTACCAGTTTGGGGTCGTTGCGGAGTTTTTCATATTCAGCAGGATTTTCGTTCAAAGCCACCACCCCACCGGAAATCGAGTTTCGAGTGGTGTCGTTGCCCCCGACAATCAGCAAAATAAGATTCCCCAGGAACTCCATGGGCGGCATGTTTTTGGTCGCTTCACCGTGTGCAAGCATAGAAATAAGATCGAGATTTTCACCCGGCTCTTTTGCACCACGTTCGTTGAACAACCGGGTGAAATACTCCAGACACTCCAGCAATGCGGTACGGCGTTCATCTTGAGTGACGCTCGTGTTACCAACCTGGGGAGTTGCCGTCGCCATGTCCGACCAATACGTCAGTTTGCGACGCTCCTCAAACGGGAAATCAAAAAGTATGGCCAGCATCTGCGTGGTTAGTTCAATGGAAACTCGATCTACCCAGTCGAACTCCTCGTCACGGGGCAGAGAATCCAGAATCGTTGCAACTCTACCGCGAATCGTTCCTTCCAGTTTGACCAGGTTGCGTGGTGCAACAACGCCGGTAACCGTCATGCGCTGTTCATCGTGTTTTGGTGGATCCATCGTGATGAAGTTTTCAAATTTGAAGTCTTCCTCAGGGTCGCCAATCACGATTCCGCCCGTCTCCGAAGAGAAATTCTTGTGATCTTGTTCAACCGCCATAATGTCTCTGAACCGGGTGATAGACCAATAGGGTCCCCACTCACTCGAGGCCGTATAGTGCACCGGGTCTTCTTTGCGAAGCCGTGCGAAAACCGGAAAAATCGTATTCTTTTGAAACCGATCCGCTCGACCCGGAGCAATATCCGCCAGGGGAATGCTATCGATCTCTTCTAACGTCTCTTGATGGTCCGGTAACGTTTCGGTCATTGCTGCGCTCCCGCTCAACGCTCACATTCAATGGATGCTCAATTATCTGCAGTGGGAGACTTCGTCCAATTTCTTTTTTGATCACGTTGTTAATCCAGAAAAAGCCTAACGTGCCCATGATAACGCTTGTTGTTGCAAAAGCGATGTAGATCCCAACGTATCCCCACAGAAAGTCGCCGATCAGGGCGAGTGGTATGTAGATCACGAGCATTTGCAGGATCGACATCACCAGAGGCGGAATCGGTTTGCCAAGAGCGTTGAAACTTTGGGTGGCGGTCAACATTATCCCCATGAATCCGACACTCACCGGAACGATGATCAGATAAACAGATGCCGCCTCCACAACGCCCGGGTCGCTGTTGATGAGCGAGACAAACCATCTTGCGGTTAACGAAAGAAGTACAAATGCAAACAAGCCCCACGACAGAGAAAAACCGTTAGCCAACTGAAGCGCTTTTTTGACCCGATCGTAAAGACCCGCTTCCCAGTTCTGACCGACAAAGGGAGCGACACTCATAGACAAAGCGAAAATGATCATCATCACCATGGCTTCAACGCGTGTGGCTACACCATAACCCGCGACGACAACTGCGCCATGCCCCGCCAGCAGGCGGGTGATGATGGTCATTGAAACCGGCCCGATGAGGTTGGAGGCAATAGCGGGCAGACCCACGTGCAGTATTTGCCTGCAGGACGTAGTGATTCCGTCAAGACTTGGCAGTAACAGACTGTCGCGAAAAGCCATGTAATAGAAGTAGAGGCCAGAACTCAGGATTCTCGCTATGACGAAACCGATGGCAGCACCCTCCAGGCCCAGTTCCGGAACACCGGCAATGCCAAAGATAAAAAAAGGTGCAATCGTGACGTGCAGCGCAGAGCCAACAGTCATCAAATAGCCGGGGGTTACCGCATCTCCGGTGGCACGCATCAGCATGGAGCCGACGAAGGCAAACGTAAGAAACGGCAATCCGAACAGCCAGATCTTTGTATAGGCAACCGCTAGGGGCAGGATCTCTGGTCCAGCGCCTAACAAAGCGAAGAACGGTTCCAGCGCGATGTAGGTGATGACGACAAAACAGACTATGACCCCCATGACCAGGACACAACCGTGGGTAATGAGGCGTCGTGCCCGATCCTTGTCACCACTGCCCATGGCCCGGGCGACGACGGAAGATGCACCAATACCGAGCCCCATCGAGACGCCCTGCAAAAGCATCACAAGGGGAAACGTAAACGAAATTGCCGCAAGCTCGTTGGTGCCAAGGATGCCAACGTAAACGGTTTCCAACAGGCTCGCCGTCATGATCGAGATAAATCCCAGCGACATATACCCGGTTAATCTGATCAAATGGGTATGAACGGGACCCTCGGTAAAACTAAGCGACTTCGCCATAGCGGAACTTTCACTTGAGCTGGTTTTGACTTCGGCCATGTAGGTCCTAGTCGGTTTCCATGCGAAGGGTTGAGTTAGGTCTTATGCACTCGACTCGACCGAGGGTTTGGCCGCGGCGCCGATGGGATTTCCGGCCACGGATCTGGAGAGCTCGCCATCGACGCCTACGGGTACGTCGCCGACTAAAGTGACGCGATAAAACTGACGCTCAAAGTCTGAGTCGAAGATGTCTGTGGGTGCCAGATGCGCGGTGCTGCGATTGTCCCAGAACGCGATGCTGCCGGGTTCCCATTTGAACCGTACCGTGTATTCAGGCCGGATTGCCTGTTCCCATAGCAGTTCCAGCAGTTTCTGGCTTTCATGAGGCTTGAGGCCGGTAACGGATTTGACAAACGAGGGGCTGACGTAGAGCACTCGTTCCCCAGTCTCCGGGTGCACGCGCACGAGAGGATGAATGCTGGCAAGGGTCTGCTCACCCAGGGCAAGACGGTGCTCTGCATGGAGAGTCTCGACAAATTTCTGCAACGCTGGCGATAAGCTTGCGAACGCAGCCGCAAGATTAGTCCAATGAGTATCACCGCCATACAGTGGTACCACATCACTGCGCAGGATAGACGCCCAGGGCGGGTTGATCGCTGCGGTAATGTCTGTGTGCCAACCCGTCCATGGCCTGAGCGGGGCCAGGTGGCGATTCCGATTGGCCGTACGCTCTTTGGCGATGGAATAGATTTCGGGATAGGTTTTGTCGCCGCCGAATACCACGTGGCCAGGAGTGGGTTCGCCAAACTGACGGGCGAAGTCGATGTGTTGCCGATGGTTGAGCGGTTGATTGCGAAAGAATACGACCTTCCATTGAAGCAGCGCTGTCTTGATGTCGGAAATCTGATCGGTGGCCAGCGGCTTGGTTAGATCGACATCGTGGATTTCTGCACCGATGTGAATCGATAACGGTTTTACATTGAGCATAGGATTTGCAGAATTTCTAATAAATAAGCCTTCAGTTTGGTAGATTGGCAGTCGTAGCACCTGTGGAGCATGACGATCATCAGCCTGACAATCAATGCACTGACACCGAACCTTGGCGTTGCAGTCAGGGCCCGGGGCCGTCCGTTTGCTGATGTTGTGGTGGTTGAGTTGTTGGATCACTAGTACGTGACATCGAGCACGTCCCGTGGGCTAGCTCCGCTTCGCAACCGAGATTTCCGCCTTCTGATCTGCGGATTTGCAATCGGTCAGATGCTGATGCCACTGCAGTTCATAACCCAGATAATCTGGGTTCAGCAGAACGCCCCTGATGATATATGGTTGATCCTCGTTGCACTCATTGGTGCCAGTCGCGGCGTGGGCGCATTGACCTTCGGGCTATATGGTGGCGCCCTTGCCGATCGTTATGACCGCCGAAAACTACTGTTAGTTACTCAGTCTTTATTGATTCTGACCACCGTGGCGATCTCTGTACTGATGTTCTTGAATGTTGGCAGCGTTATCGGGTTTGTGCTGTTTTTCTCGATTACCTTTTTGTCTGCCGGTCTGCAGAGTATCGATGCCCCGACGAGACTTGCCATCGTGCCCGATATACTGGGACCAGATCTCACACCAGCAGGTATGTCGCTCAGTCAAGCGGCCGGTCAGTTATCGATGCCGGTCGCACTGTTTGCAACGGGATTGATTATCGACTCCCTGGGGTTCGGCGGCGCGTACCTGTTGAGTTCTCTCGGGCATTTGATCGCTTGTATCTTCGTCGCACTGATGTCCTACCGCACACTCGCAACTGATAAATCTTCCAAACCTTTCGGTTTCAGTGACGCCATCGGCGATGTTCGTCACGGCATTTCCTATGCGCGCAACCATCCACTGATACTCTGGGTCATCGTGCTGGTCGTTGCCATGATGGGGCTTGGTTTCCCCGTAACCGCCAACCTTGGGCCAACCTGGATTACGACTGTGGTGGGCGTAGAGATAAAACATGTTGGTTTTGTGGCCATGACTTGGGGCATCGGGGCTTTTCTTGCCGCGGTGGCACTTACCCGTTATACATCGTTCAGTCGTCGTGGCGCAGTGGTGGCCGCGGGGGCTCTTCTGTTCTCGGTCTCTTTCGTTGTCTTCGTGATGGATCACACGGTGGTTAATGCGGTGATCGGAAACTTTGGTTTGGGCGCGGGCATGACGATCACTATGGTTTCGAGCACAATTCTTATTCAAAAAGTCGTACCCAACGAAGTACGGGGTCGCATCCTGAGCATTTTTCAACTCAACATGGCGTTTGCTCAACTCATGACGATGCCGGTGGCCATACTGGGCCAATGGCTGACTTTGCAGATACTGTTTCCAATCATGGCGGTGATCACACTGGTGACGGTCATCGCCATACTTGCCTTCCGCCGACAGATCATACTGGCGCGGGTAATGTCTGAGTGAACAGCACTGAGTGCTGATGCAACGAATACCTGTTAGCTAGCTGCAGCCTGAATGCATGACATGAAAGATAGAGGTGCTCCCGGATCGGTTACACAAATTAATGAACTTCCGCCGCGCCACCCCACGCCTTACGAAGCCGCGCCATGTCGAATCCCTCTTCCTGTGCGGCACTGATGATGACCCGCTCGCGCCGAGCGATCAGATCTGCGGCGGCCTTCACCTCGGTGGCGACCTCCCAGGGGACGATCACGGCACCATGCTGATCCGCATGCACGAGATCGCCGCTGCGCACGGCTAAACCAGCCACCGTCACCGGTTGCCCGAAGCTCACGGGATGCACGAATGCGTGTGATGGACCCACGCGGTCCGCCAACATCTGAAAGCCGTCCGCGATGTCGGGTAAATCTCGGACGCTGCCGTCGGTGATAACACCCAGACAGCCGAATCCCTTGTGGATATTACTGTTCACTTCTCCCCACCAGGAGCCGTAACCGCGCTGTGTGCCGTCGAGGTCTTGAATGACCATGACACTGGGCTTCGGCCCTTCATCAACATAGGCGTAATAGCCCTCATTCATCTGGCGGGCTTCTTTACCTTTGAGATCACCTGGATGCGCGGCGCGAATGCATGCGGTGCGGGCAACGGCAACCAGCGCGGGCAACCCGGGACGGGTACACACCAATGGGTTTACCGTGTAGCCGTGACCTCGCCTTTCGGGAGCGACCAATTCGAGCGCGTTGCAAACGGTTGGTGTATCCAAAGTTTGCAGGTCCGCCATCAGATCCTCGCTGAGTTGCGTCATTATGACTCCTCTCCGTCTTGTTCGTTTTGCAAAGTTTTCGCCAGGGAGGCCTGCATAACGTCTGCGCCATCCTCGCGAATCCAATTTAACACAATGCCTTTGGTGGCCATTGCCACAGCAATGGGTTCATCAAACATGAGGTGGTGATAAGTCCCGGGTATCTTGAAGATGGGCAGCTTGCCCGCGCTAATTTGTGCCATGTGATCGGCATGATAAGCGCCTTCGTCGTCACTTTGTTCTGCAAGGATCACCGCCGAGCGACACCGCAGTGCCGCGAACTTGTCGCGCTGATCGATGCCCATCTGCAAATGATCATACAGGCCCGGATCGAACTTCCATGTCCAGCCGCCTTCTACCTGGCGGAGGCTCTTATCAGCGATGTAGTCGAAAACCTCAGGGTGAGTGATCGGCTGCTCCGGCATGAACCGGAAGCGGCCTAATGCGGTTGCCTTGTCCTCATAAACACGCAGCTTCCGTCTTGGCTTGACCCCCTCACGGTCGACTCGCCGGCCCCATTCGACGTATTGCTCTGGCGGTGCTACGGTAAAATCCATAAACACGATGCCACCTAATTCGGTCCCGAAGAGGTGGCCGGTTTCGAGCACGACAAAGCCACCGAAGCTGTGGCCCACAATGAACGGTTTTTCACCAAGTTCAGCTGCTTCGCAAACACTCCACACTTCCCGGGCGAAGTTTTCCCCGGTATAGCGTTCGCGCCAACCGCTGTCGCCATTGCCTGAGGTGTCGAGTGCGACCACGCGAAACTGATCGGCGAGAAAAGGCGCGACGAAGCGCCACCACTCCAGATGAGCACTGCTGCCATGCACCAGTGCGATGCCGGGGTTACCCACCTCGCCCCAGGTTTCGAAGTGGATGTTGGTGCCTTGCACATCAACGTTCCCGGGGGTCGAGGGGGTATCTAACGCACGCTGATACCAGTGCGGATGAGCCATCGATGAGCCTTTTGCGACAAAACGCGCAAGACTACCACAACAGCTAACGAGTTCGGCCTTGTCCAGCTCGACTCACCGAGCGCGACGATTCAATTATGTGCGTTGTTTTTCGGTGTCAATGTTGCTAGTGGTTGGATGAATCTTTAGGCTCGTGAAACTGAAGGGAGGCCAACATTATGAGCGTAGACCTGATCATTCGGGGTGGCACCGTGATCGATGGAACCGGTGCACAAGGGTATCGAGGCGACGTCGCTATTTCCGGCGAACGCATTGTTGAAGTGGGGGAGATCACCACCACGGCCGATGCGGAAATCGACGCCACCGGAAAGCTCGTCACACCTGGTTTTGTTGACATTCACACGCACCTCGATGCCCAGATCGCCTGGGATCCAATCGCTTCATCGTCGTGTTATCACGGCGTCACTTCGGTGGTGCTCGGCAATTGTGGGGTCACGTTTGCCCCCTGTAAGCCGGAGGATCGTGAATATCTCGCCGAGCTCATGGAATCCGTGGAAGACATTCCAAAACGTAGCATTCTTTCGGGTCTGGCTTGGAACTGGGAAAGTTACGGCGAATATCTCAATGCCATCGACGCCATGCCTAAGGGAGTGAACGTCGGCGGCATGGTGGGGCATTGCGCAGTGCGCTACCACGCGATGGGCGAGCGCAGTATGGATGAGGCACCGGCCACCGCTGAAGATATCGAGAAGATCTGCGCCCTGGTTGATGAGGCCATCGGCGCAGGCGCGCTCGGTTTTTCGACCTCACGCACCTTCATGCATAAGGTACCCGACGGCAGGCCGGTTCCTGGCACTTACGCTCACCCGGATGAACTCCTTGCCATCGGCCAGGTCCTTGGCCGCCACGGCAAGGGGGTTTTCGAGGCGGCCGCGCGGCTTGGCGAGCGGGACAACGACGCTCTGGACAACACCCGTCGCGAGGTGAGCTGGATGGGACAGCTTTCCAGAGAAAATGGTGTGCGGGTGACCTTCGGGCTCGTACAGAGCGATCGTCGACCCGAGTTGTATCGGCGGGTAATCGAGTTCGCCGATGCGGAAAACGATGAAGGAGCACACTTGCGCCCGCAGACAACCTCGCGCGGTGTGGGTGTGTTGTTCGCGCTGGATCACATCACTCCGTGGCGGCAGGCCCCGGCATGGCAGGCGCTCGCGGAGCAGTCGTTTCCAGAAAGACTTGCAGTGCTCGAAGATGTGAAGCAGCGCCGGGCGCTGCTTGCCGATGCCGAAGCGCATCCGTCACAGCTCGATCTGTCCCAGACCTACATCCTCCTCGATGGCGCCGTGCACTATGGGCACATTCGTGAGAACTCGCTTTTGGGATATGCGGAAAGCCACAATCAGACCGTCGCCGAGGCGTTCATCGAACTCAACCGCCAACACAACGGGCGGGTAGTGCTGTATTACCCGGCGCTGAACCAGAACATGTCGGCTATCGAAGAGATGCTGAATCACCCGACGGTGGTGATGGGGCTTGGGGATTCCGGTGCCCACGTCGGCCAGATCATGGACGCGAGCTCGCCAAGCTGGCTACTGGCTTACTGGGTGAGAGAGAAAGGCGCGATGACCATCGAGCAGGCAATCCGGGGCTGGACGACTGAGACGGCCGAGCTATTCGGAATCACGGATCGTGGCGTTCTTCGCCCTGGTGCCTATGCCGATGTGAACGTGATCGATTTCGATAACATCTCGCTGGGACTACCGGAATATCGATTGGATTTTCCAGAGCAGGCTGGCCGTTACGTGCAAACGGCGACGGGTTATGACTACACGCTGGTAAACGGGCAAATTTTCATGAAAAACGGCGAGCCCACCGGCGTACTGGCAGGCAAGACTCTGCGTGCCTGACAAAGCCGCGACCATAGCCGAGGGGCTACGTTCGCAAATTGAGACCTGCGCTGACGAGATCGATGAAACGCGAAAATTGCCGGATGAGCTCGTGGCAACGCTCAAGCAGGCGGGCGCCTTTCGCCTGTTGATCCCCAGATCCCTTGGCGGATTGGAAACGCCGCTCCCCGAGTTTTTAGATACCGTACAAATTTATGCCGAAGCCGATGCCAGCACCGCCTGGTGCATCACCCAGGGAGCGGTGATTGGAACGATAACGGGGTGGTTAGAACCCGAGGCGGCAGAAGTGATCTGGCAAGACCCCGATGCGGCGATCGCCAACGGCCCACCGGGGAAATGTGTCGCCAGAGATTGTGGTGACCACCACCGATTGACGGGACGCTGGGGATTTTCCAGCGGTTGCCGGCATGCCACCTGGATGATCGGCGTGGCGCCCCTCGACGACAAATCCGGTTGGGTGTCGGCGTTTTTCCCCGTGGATGTCCCCACCTTTCACGATACCTGGCAGGTCCAGGGATTACGCGGCACGGGCAGCTTCGAGTTTTCGGTTGAGGAGCTGAAGGTGGAACGGCGTTGGGTGGCAAATATTGCTAAGCCGGCGAATCATGACGGCCCGTTTTACAGAATTCCCACGGGTCTGGTTTTTGCGGTCAGCTTTGCGTCGGTGGCGCTGGGTGTTGCACGAGCCGGTCTGGATGCGACCTTCGCAATCGCCCAGGGCAAGGTCCCGAGGTTCACATCGACCTCGCTCAAAAACGATGGCGATGTGCAGAAGATGATGGGTGAGGCGGAGATCCGCTGGCGAGCTGGACGTGCGTTTCTGCACGACACGGTTAGTAAGGTTTGGCAGGCGCTGGCTTCACAGGATCGCATCAGCAAGGAACAGCGTATCGCTTTGCGGATGGCGGGTACCCATGTAATCCGGGAAGCCGCCGTGGTGCTGGATTTCGCCTATACGGTGATGGGATCAACCAGTATCTATCAGAACAACCCTCTGCAACGACGCTTTCAGGACCTGCACGTGATCACTCAACATGTGCAAGCTCGACTCAGCCACTATGGATATGTAGGACGACACTTTCTTGGTCACGATTACGAGCCGGGACCACTGAGCTAGTTCTTCAATTAACCCAGAGCTTTCTTTAACCGCTTGGCATTCGCCTCGAACGCCTGCCAGTGCTTGTCAAAACGGTTGCGCAATCGTGCGGCCGTGTCGCGCTCCAATCGGGCGAGCTTCTTGAACGTTTTCGATTCGGCGGGGTGCAGTTCGGACTTGTTGCGATAGCTGTCGAGCTGGTCCCGGGCGACCCAGGCGTCCTGGTGCCGACCGAGGGTTACCTGCAACTTTATGAGGGATTTACCTACCCGTTTGATGAAACGCTTTGGCACACCCAGATGTTCAATCTGATAACGCAACCGTTTTACCTCGATGCGCAGGTCGTGCAGGGCTTGGGGGGGTGATTCTTGGGTGATTGACGCCCCGTCTTTCAGAACCTTTTTCAGCTGTGGTTTAACAAAGGCACGGCCCGCGTCTCCCACGCGCAGCAACCGCTGACGTCCCGACGGGGACCGATTCTGATCGAGTAGGATGTCGTAATCGGTGAGGAGTTTCGTGTACTTAGAACTCTCGAGGAATTCGATGAGCTGGCGATGCGCTTTCCACCTTCTATCTTGTAAATGGCGCCGGTACGCGCCCAGTGCGTTGTGCCGATCGTATGGTAGCTTCTGCCGATAACCCTCCAGACGATCCAGGTGTACGTCGATATCGCGAACGCGGCCGAGCACTCGACTTAAACCCTGCATATCCTTGCCTAAGTTCACTTTCGGCAGTACGGGTGTAAAAATATCGAGCGCAGCCCGTATGCGCCGCGTGACCACCCTGAGGTCATGCACACTCTCGGGGTGAATCGCTTCGAATGCGAACGGCTCGTAAGCCTTGAGCAGTTCTAACTGGATTGTCAGAAATCGCCGACCGACATCCAGCCACCGTGAATCCGCATTGGCGACAGGCTTGATTTGCCGTCGTTCCTGAGGAGCGCACGCTGCTGCAAACAGACCACGCTGGAACTTACCGAGCCGTGCCATCACCAGACTGGGTTGCTCACGAACGATCGATAAGAGATGGACCAGGAATTTGCTGCTGCCCTGCTGCAACTCGAACTCGAGTTCGGCAAAACGCAGTGTATGTTCCGCCTCGATACAAACGCGGTCGAGGGAAAGCTCGATGATGTCGCCCGGGTAATCGGGGTGCGTTAGCAGGTAGCGAGTACGTCGGTTGTTCAGAACGAACAGTTCATTGAAGGTGCCTCGATGGCTGCCAAGCAACTCATCGAGTTGTGCCGCCACCGGTCCCGGCGAGGGATGATTTACTTGCGTCTTCTGCGCCGGTTGTTCAATTTCACGACGTTCGAAGAGCGCGCCACGACCACTACCCAGTTGCTTGAGTGTCAGGGTTTTCTTACCGTCCGCGTCGCGCAACCGATATGTCCAACCTGTGCGATGCAAACACCAGTTTTTGGTGTCCAGGTAGCGATCCTGGACCTGTACTTTGCCCTTCGGCCGAATCCGGTAACCCGCCCAGCTTAACTCCTGAATAACACGACGCAGCACACGCTGCGGGCGCTTGCCTGCCGCGATGAGGAATTTCGCTTCAAGTTCTTGTACTGCTTGCACTATTTGCCCTAGGAGGAGGGAGGCCCTAACCCTTGTCGATGGATTATGACTCGTTGACCTCAACCTGTCATGGCGCGTTTGCACGGCCGCTACGCCCGTATTGCGCCCGCGCTACGCTCGTGTTGCACTCGCGTTACGCCCGTGTTGCACTCGCGCTACGCTCGTGTTGAATTAACCTTTCAATCGAGTCATGGTGTCGTGCTCGACGAGTCACACCAAAACGGCCAGACAAAGGAGTAAAGGAATACGGTATGAAAGTACGCGCCGACTTCGCCGAAACCGTTTACGTCACACCGGAGACCTGGCGCTGGCAGCCGTCTCCCGAGTCAGGTGTGGAGCGGGTGATGCTGGACCGAGTTGGCGAAGAAGTGGCTGTTGCGACGAGTTTTGTGCGTTATGCGGAACATTCGAAATTCCTGCCCCATAAACACGATCTGGGTGAGGAGTTCATCGTTCTCGAAGGAGAGTTCGGCGATGAGCATGGGCGTTATCCGCCATTGAGCTATGTGCGTAACCCGCCCGGAACTGCGCACGCGCCGTTCAGCGATCCGGGTTGTCTCATCTTCGTAAAACTACGGCAGTTTTCCCTCGGTGACAGTCGTCAATTTGTCGAGCGCATCGTTGATGAGCCAGTCGAGGTGGGATGGCAAACGTCGCAGTTACATACCCACGAAGGGGAACTGGTAGAGAGTATTAGCTGCGCCGGTGAACTGGAAGTTGAACTTCCCACCACGGAGTTCATCCGGGAACTACTGGTTTTGAGTGGGCGCATCGAATGGCAGGGGCAGGTGTTTGACCGCCTCGGCTGGATTCGGCTGGCGCCGGAATCGGTGGCGGTCTTCAAAACCCTCGAGCCAAGCCTCGTCTTCACCAAAACACGACCATTATTTACCGACTGAAGGATCCTGCCGGTCAACTTGAGGGATTGGAACCCGAAATCCCGCGCATAGAAGGTGATGTGGGGTCAGGTAGGTCATTCATTGACAGTAAAAAGGTAGCGAGTAAGATACGCCCCCTTGACTTGCCCTAGGGTGTTTAGCTCAGTTGGGAGAGCGACGGCCTTACAAGCCGTAGGTCGCAGGTTCGACCCCTGCAACACCCACCAATTGTCGGGTATTCGAGAAACGGAGCGGTAGTTCAGTTGGTTAGAATATCGGCCTGTCACGCCGAGGGTCGCGGGTTCGAGTCCCGTCCGCTCCGCCATTTATCTCTTTATAAATCAATAATTTAACTATTTTTCCTTCAGGTGGTGTGCAGTTTTGTGT
>SMWK01000149.1 GCA_004356895.1 Gammaproteobacteria bacterium | reverse complement strand
GGTGGCGAGGACGCCGAAGATGGTGGCGAGGACGCCGAAGATGGTGGCGAGGACGCCGAAGATGGTGGCGAGGACGCCGAAGATGCCACCCGCTGAGTACCACCGCCGCAGGCAGAAACTCATGAGCAGGATGGAGTGCGGAACGATTGCGGTATTGCCCGCGGCACCTGCGCGGACACGCAACCGCGATACCGAATACCCCTATCGTCAGGACAGTGACTTTTTCTATCTCACGGGCTTCTCAGAACCCGACGCGGTGCTCGTACTTGCCCCCGGAAGGGATCACGGCGAGATCATTCTGTTTTGTCGGGAGCGTGATGAGCGGGCCGAGCGTTATGAAGGCGAGCGCCTAGGTCCTGATCGCGCATCTCAGATCTTGAACGTCGACGATGCCTTTCCCATCAACGACCTCGACGAGATTCTGCCGGGCATGTTGGAAGGCAGCGAACGGATATACATCACGCTCGGGGAGTACCCCGAGTTCGATAACAAGCTCATTAACTGGGTAAGTGCAATTCGGGCACGGGAAGCGGGAGGTGCGATACCACCAGGCGAGTTCGTTGCGTTGAAACATCTTCTCCACGAGCAACGGCTCTACAAGTCTGCAGCAGAGCTTCGGCTGATGCGGGAAGCCGCAGAGATAACCTGCCAGGCACACATTCGTGCCATGATCAGTTGTCGTCCAGGGATGCTCGAATCGGAACTCGAAGCGGAATTGGTGTACGTGTTCATGCGTAACGGTGCCCGCACACCTGCCTACCCTTGCATCGTAGGGGGTGGTGAGAACGCTTGTACTTTGCACTACGTGGAAAACTCCGCCACGCTGAGAAAGAACGATATGGTATTGATTGATGCGGGTTGTGAGTATCAACACTACGCAGCGGATGTGACCAGAACTTTTCCGGTGAGCGGGCTGTTCAGCAAAGCCCAACAAGCGCTCTATGAGGTAGTGCTGGAAGCTAACAAACAAGGAATCGCACGTTGTACACCAGGGACACGATTTCGCGAACCTCATGAGGTGGCATTGAAGGTCATGGTGGAAGGCTTGGTGGAGTTGAAGCTATTAGAGGGGGAGGTGGACGAGATCATCGCGGAGGACTCTTACCGTCCATTCTGCCCACACTTGAGTTCTCATTGGCTAGGTAGCGATGTGCACGATGTTGGCGATTATCGCGTCGACGGTGTGTGGCGGGAGTTGCAACCCGGAATGGTGTTGACCATGGAACCGGGGATCTACATCCCCAACAACGAAGCGATGGCGCATCTCGCACCTCGCTGGCGTGGCATGGGAATTCGTATTGAGGATGACGTACTTGTCACCAGCCAGAAGCCTGACGTATTGAGCAGCGCTGCGCCCAAGGAGATTCTTGACATCCAGCGAGTGATGGCCGATGGCGTTAACGGTTGACGTAGCTGTCGTGGGTGCGGGCCTCGTCGGCGCCGTTGCTGCACTGGGGTTGGCGCAGAAGGGATACTCCGTGGTGGTTTTGGAGCGGCGTAAACCAGAGATTCAGCGCGGTAAACTCGGCGTGGATATTCGCAACGTTGCGCTCTCGCCTGCTTCTCAAACTCTCCTGGATCGCATAGGCGTTTGGCGCTCCGTCACAGGCGCTGCACCTTATCGACGTATGTTTGTCTGGGAAGAGCGTGGTACCAAGGGCATGGATTTCCGTGCCGCGTCGGTTGGCCGTAGTGAGCTCGGCTGGATCCTCGAACAGAGTCCTCTCGCGATGTTATTTTGGCAACGCCTCGAAGAAGAACCCAGTGTGGAGTTGATGCTTGGTGCTTCTTTGGTCAGTATTCGAACCGGCGACCGGGTGGTAGAACTTGTTACAAACGACGGCGACGTGGAAACCAAGTTGTTGCTTGGCGCGGATGGTGCGCGTTCCACAGTACGGGAATTGCTTGGAGTTCATACCGAGACGGTGGATACGGGACACCATGCGCTGGCGTCGGTTGTACGCACCGAGGTGCCTCATGAGAACGTCGCGTATCAGCGATTTTTATTGTCTGGCCCCTTGGCTTTGTTGCCAGGTGCCGAACCGAATTTGTCATCGATGGTCTGGTCACAACCACCGGAAGAAGCCGCACGTCGTCGAACGCTGTCTGAACCACAGTTTTGCGAGGAGCTGGCAGAGAGTCTCGACTTTCGTCTCGGCGCGGTGGTGGCGGTGGATGAGCGGATTGTTTTTCCGTTGCAACAGATGTTGGTACGGTCTTTCAATCCGCATCCTCGCGTGCTGCTGATTGGTGACGCTGCACGGATCCTGCATCCACTTGCGGGGTTGGGGGTCAACCTCGGTTTTGAGGACGTCAGAGACGTGTTAAACCAGTTGCACCACCCGCGGCCGATTGATCCAGGGGCAGAAGGACTATGGAGGCGTTTCGCGCGCAGACGTCGTGCGCGTTCGCAGATGTTGATCGGACTCATGACCGCATTTCGTCGCGTATACGCGGCGTCCAATCCGTTGATGCAGTGGGCTCGTAACACCGGAGTCGGCTGGCTGGACGGTACCATTAATATCAAAGCACAACTGATCAAAGAAGCACTGGGGCTGGGCTCTGTGGCGCAACGGTTATGAGCAGACAAACCCCCCTGCACGCTGCACATGTAGAAGCGGGTGGCAAAATGGTCGACTTCGCGGGCTGGCAGATGCCGCTGAACTATGGGTCACAGATCAACGAACATCATGTGGTACGCCAAACTGCGGGGATGTTCGATGTATCTCACATGACGGTGATTGATGTTTCCGGCGAAGGGTGTTGCGAGTTTCTCCGCCGGATGGTTGCTAACGATGTCGCCAAGCTCGATTGCGACGGTAAGGCGCTTTATGGCGCGCTTTTGAACGACGCGGGTGGTGTCGTTGACGACTTGATCGTGTATCGAAGGTCACACGGATATCGGTGCGTAGTGAACGCCTCGACGAGGGATAAGGTTTTGGATTGGTTTGCCGATCAGGCGCCCGCTGATGTGTTAGTGGAAGAAAAAGACCTCGCGATGATTGCGGTACAGGGTCCACGAGCGGTTGTGAATTTTCAGACGGCGACCCACATCGATTTGATCGATGAATTGTCTCCCTTCGGTTTTCTCGAGCATAACAACTGGATGATCGCCCGCACCGGGTATACGGGAGAAGATGGCGTGGAAGTGATTCTGCCCAAGGCCGATGTTTCCGCGTTGTGGGAACACCTGATGGATGTCGGGGTGCAACCGATTGGGCTTGCGGCGCGCGATACGCTCCGTCTGGAGGCAGGCCTCAACCTGTATGGTCAGGATATGGACACCTCCACAAGCCCCCTGGTGTCCAACCTCGCCTGGACGATCACCTGGCAGCCCGCCAGCCGTGAATTTATCGGGCGCGACGCGCTCAGGGCTGAACGAACAGCCGGAATCACCCAGAAACTCACGGGTCTCGTGATGGAAGCCAGGGGCGTGCTGCGGCGCGACCAACGGGTAACGACCAGCTTCGGCGATGGGGTCATTACGAGTGGTATATTTTCCCCAACGTTGGGTTACAGTATCGCCCTGGCGCGTCTCCCCATAAAAGCAACGGGCGATTGCCAGGTCGAAATTCGGGGGAAAATGTTGCCGGTACGCATAGTAAAACCACCCTTTGTGCGTCGCGGGCAATCGGTATTCGATTGACCCCGCGTCGCTCAGCATCTCGCGGCGTGTCTAGCCCGCTGAGTAATCGATAAGTCCAATTTGGAGTGTTTGATGAGCGAGATCCCAACGGAACTCAGATTTGCTACCAGCCACGAGTGGGCGCGGCTCGAGGAAGACGGTTCCGTTACGGTCGGGATCTCTGACCACGCGCAGAACGCGCTTGGCGATGTGGTGTACGTGGAGCTTCCCGAACAGGGCCAACTGGTTGCGGCCCAACATGAAGCTGGCGTGGTGGAATCCGTAAAGGCGGCTTCCGATATCTATGCGCCGGTGGGTGGCACGGTCATTGCTATCAACTCTGCCCTGGACGATGCTCCGGAACTGGTCAATCAGGATCCCTATGGCGCGGGTTGGTTTTTCAAGATGGAGCCCGCGGATGTGGAGGAATTGACAGAGCTGTTGGATCCCGAGGCATACGCGGAAATCTGCGAGGCTGAGGAACATTAATCGCTCACGTTTTTTTCTCATTACTTTCCACAAGGAGCGGTAGTGCCTTTCATTCCGCACACCCCAGACGATGTACAAGTGATGCTCGCGGAGATTGGTGCCGAAAGCATCGAGGATCTGTTTGACGAAATCCCCGGCGAGTTACGAGTCAATGAGCTCGATGGTGTTCCCGAAGGGGTGAGTGAAATGGAGATGCTGGGGCTGATGAGCGCGCGTGCCGCGGCGGACGTTGCCGGTGTTTGTTTTATTGGTGCGGGTTGCTACGACCATCACATACCAGCCGCAGTCTGGGATTTAACCGCGCGCGGTGAGTTTATGACTGCCTATACGCCGTATCAGGCGGAGGCGAGTCAGGGAACGCTGCAGCTAATTTATGAATATCAGTCCATGATGGCGGCGTTGACCGGCATGGACGTCTCCAACGCTTCGGTTTATGACGGTGCTTCCGGGCTGGGCGAAGCTGCGCTGATGGCGATGCGGGCGAACAAGAAAATCAAGTCGCGCACGATCCTGATCGCCGAAACCGTCCACCCTTTCTATCGAGAAACGGCACAGAACATCGCACGCCATCAGGGTGTCGAATTCAAAACAATTCCAGTTGCTGCGAATGGCCTGGTTGATATGTCGGCACTCGATGAGGTGGGTGAGGTTACCGCAGTAGTGGTGCAACAGCCGAATTTTTTCGGGCTTCTCGAAGACGTCGACGCCATGACGGATTGGGCTGGCGAGCGCGGCGCGTTCTTAATCGCAGTGGTCAATCCTCTCTCGTTAGCGCTCTTGAAACCACCCGGAAGCTGGGGGTCCGAAGGTGCAGATATCGTCTGCGGAGACGGTCAACCGCTAGGTATCCCCATGGCGTCGGGTGGCCCGTCGTTTGGTTTTCTGTGTTGCCGTGACAAGCTGGTGCGGCAAATGCCGGGACGCATCATCGGCCGTACAGAAGATCTGGAAGGTCAGCCCGGATTCACACTGACGCTACAAGCACGGGAGCAACACATTCGGCGCGGCAAAGCCACGTCGAACATATGCACTAACCAAGGTCTGCTGGTCACTGCTGCAACGATACATATGAGCCTTATGGGTGCTTGTGGGCTAAAACAAGTTGCCGAACGCTGTGTTGCCCAGACGCACAAATTGGTTACCGCCCTGGTATCGATACCGGGAGTTGAGGAACGTTTCTGTGGTCCGTTTTTCCACGAGCGGGTTCTGAACTTGCCGCGGAATTCCGAGACGGTCGTGTCAATGCTTCTCGAGCATGGCATTTTGGGCGGGTTACCACTTGGCGAACACTACCCTGGGATGGAGGATGCATTGCTGGTTTGTGCAACAGAGAAACGTACGGCTGGAGAGATCGAACACTACCGAAGTGCTTTACAAATGTGTCTTGAGTCATGAAGAAGAATGCGGCAACGATATTCGAGCTCGGCAAAACCGGCAGGGGGGCAATGGCACAACGGGTCCCTTCCGGGGGAACGCCTGCGAACATTCCAGAGAGTCAACTGCGCAAGGTGCAACCGGCGTTACCTGAAGTTTCCGAGCTGCAAGTGGTCCGCCATTACACCAATCTGTCGGCCAAGAATTTCTCCATCGACAACCAGTTCTATCCGTTGGGGTCATGCACCATGAAGTACAACCCTCGTGGTGCCCATGGGGCGGCGAGCCTGCCTGGGTTCCTCGGACGGCATCCGCTTGCGCCTGAAGCGGTGAGCCAGGGTTTCCTGGCATGCCTGTACGATTTACAGGAGATCCTCAAAGACGTCACAGGCATGCAAGGGGTGTCGCTTACCCCGATGGCCGGGGCCCAGGGTGAGTTCATAGGCGTCGCGATGATCCGTGCTTATCATGAAGCACGCGGCGATCTCGAGCGAAACGAAATACTTGTGCCGAACGCCGCCCATGGTACTAATCCAGCCACTGCCGTGATGTGTGGATATAAGGTCGCTGAGGTCGGGCTTGACGCCAGCGGCGATGTGGATACGGAGGCATTAAAAGCAGCCGTCGGTCCGCAAACCGCCGGTTTGATGATGACCAACCCATCCACCTGTGGTGTGTTCGAGCGCCGAATCCGTGAAATTTCCGGTGTGGTGCACGATGCAGGTGGGCTGCTGTACTACGACGGGGCGAATTTGAATGCCATTCTGGGCAAAGTGAAACCCAGCGACATGGGGTTCGATGTTCTTCACATGAATCTGCATAAAACGTTTGCCACACCACACGGCGGCGGCGGTCCCGGGGCCGGACCGGTCGGGGTAGGCGAGCGGTTGTTACCCTACCTACCTGTTCCAATGGTGGGAGAACGCGATGGCGTCTATCGGTGGATGACGGAGAAAGATCTACCACAGAGCATTGGGCGGTTGTCCTGCTTCATGGGTAATGCCGGTATCCTGTTGCGCGCCTTGGCCTATGCGCTGATGCTGGGTCGTGAGGGGATGCATCGGGTAGGCGAGTACGCTACGTTGAATGCTAACTATTTGGCTTCGCGGCTGGAAAAAGCGGGGTTTGAGCTGGCTTATCCGGACCGCCGCGCGACACACGAGTTTGTTCTTACTTTCAGCAAGCAGGCAAAGTCCATGGGGGTTACCGCAATGGACTTTGCCAAGCGGCTTCTCGACTATGGTATTCACGCACCGACCACATACTTTCCGATGTTGATCGCGGAGTGTTTTCTGATTGAACCCACAGAAACGGAAACTTTGGAGGAGCTAGATGCTTTTGTTAGTGCCTTGGCAGCCATCCAACGCGAAGCACAAAGCGATCCCGAACGATTGCTGAGCGCTCCTCACGACCTGCCTGTGCGTCGCCTGGACGATGTTAAGGCAGCTCGCGAACTAGACCTCGTATGGCGTGCTCGTTAGCAAATAGCCCTCTTAGCTTAGCTACTGTTCCGCCAAGGCCTGTTTGAGTGCATCGGGCGATTCGATCGGTAACGAGCAGCTCAGACCACTACATAGATACGCCACGGTCTTCTGGCGCATTTGTGTACTAACGAGCTTTGGTAGATAGCCAGGCAGCACGTTGGCTGTTTCATATGGAAGCGCATAACACTGTCGCCACGGGGTGTAACGGGCGGTGGCGACCGCACGCCAGGGGGTGAGTTGCGCCTGAGGGCCGCGAATGATGATCTGAGTAGGAATGGCGAGCTCTGCTTCCAGCGCGGTCAGAAGTGTGCAATGTCCTGCCGGGTACTGCTCTATGGAGGTTCTTGCCCAGCGAATGGTATTTGTCGAGGCGTCCAGGTAGCGGGTCTCGCCAAACAGGTGGCCTAGTTTGGCGAGTGCGAGGGCGATGATGCCATTGCCAGGTGGCAGTGCATCGTCCGTTGTAGGTTTGGGTCGATGAATCAAGGCTTCATGAGTGTGACTGGTGAAGTAAAAACCACCGTTTTGGTTGTCATAGAAATGCTCTAGAGCCGCATCGCCGAGCTCGATTGCAAATTGCGCGTCGCTATCGCGCCAATCTGATGCCAGTAAGGCGAGCAATCCATCCAGCAAGTTGGCGTAGTCATCGAGATAGCCGGGATATTTGGCGGAACCCGCTTTCCAGGTTGCGAAAAGCACGCCATCGCGCCACATGTTGGCACGGATGAAATCCGTCGCCCGCTGCGCCTGCTCTATCCAGGTTGAATTCTTCAAGACCGAACCTGCCTTGGCGAGCCCCTTGATCGCCAGGCCGTTCCAGGAACTCAAAATCTTGTCATCGAGCCCGGGGTGAACTCGCTTCTCACGTTCATCGAGCAGTTTTGCCTTGGCTTTGCTGAGGCTGGCATCGGCGTGTTCGCGATCGAGAGATAACCGCGCAACGACGCTCCGCCATGAATCGTAGCGGTGAAGATTCCAACGCCCTTCGAAATTGGCTGGTTTGTCGAGTCCGTACAGCGTCTCGACAATGAGATATTCTTCTTCGTTGAGAAGCTTTTTGATCTCCTTACGACGCCAGACATAGTATTTGCCTTCCTCTCCATCGGAATCGGCATCCAGCGCTGCGTAGAAAGCACCTTCGGGATGTTGCATTTCGCGTAACATCCACCCTGCTGTGTTGACGACGGCCTGTTCGAACAGCTCATCCGGAGCAATCGCCAGAACGTCCGCATACAGGGACAGCAACTGACCATTGTCGTACAGCATTTTCTCGAAGTGCGGGATCATCCACTTGTCGTCTGTGGCGTAGCGGCAGAAGCCGCCCCCGAGATGATCGTAGATGCCACCGCGCGCCATCTTGGTGAGTGTCCGCATCACCATTTCCAGAGCGTCACGGTCGCGGGTGCCCGATTGGTTCATGAAAGCCCAGTGGCGTAACAGGCGTTCTGTGGTGTTGGGCATCGGAAATTTTGGCGCGTTTCCAAAACCGCCTTCTTGAGCGTCGTGTTGTTGGGCGAGCTGCGCCCGTGCCTCGGCTAACAGTTCTGTGTCCTCACTATTTCCGGGCTGGCCCCCTCCGGGGTTTAATTTACTCAAGATTTTGCTCACCTTGGCGCTATGCTCGCTAAGATCCCCACGCCGCACATCAAACGCTTCGTTGATTCTGAGCAGTAGATCCGTGAACCCGGGTAGTTGGAAACGGGGTGCTTTAGGAAAATACGTACCACCAAAAAAAGGTAGCTGAGTATCGGGATCGAGGAACATGGTCAGTGGCCATCCCCCGGTCTGCTGGGTCAACAGTTGCAGGGCTACCTGATAAACCTTGTCGAGATCAGGCCGTTCTTCCCGATCGACTTTGATGCAAACGAAGTGAGCGTTCATCACCCGTGCTGTCGCTTCGTCCTCGAACGACTCATGGGCCATTACGTGACACCAGTGACAGGAGGAATAACCGATAGACAATAGGATCGGCTTCTGCTCGGTGCGCGCAAGATTCAGCGCGAATTCGTCCCAGGGATGCCAAGCGACGGGGTTGTCAGCATGCTGCAGTAGATACGGGCTGGTCTCCTGCGCTAGGCGATTACTCATGGGTCTGTCCGGTTGCGATCAAGGGTTATCGTTGCATATTTTTTGCACGTTGTGGCGCCGCTGGTGTTTTTTAGAGTCTGTCTCCTCTATCAGGCGTGTGTCCCGCTTCTCTCAGGCCTCCCAGAAGCACGTCTGGGTTCTCCCAGAAGCACGTCTGGCTTAGTGGTTGCTAATTCTCGGGGGTTTGGGTTCAATCGGCGAAAGGTAGGGGGGTTGAATTAAGGTGGTAGACGCGGATGGGTTTCGGCCCAACGTATGTATTGTGCTGTCGAACGATCGTGGTCAGGTGCTCTGGGCTCGCCGGATAGGTGGACACGATGCGTGGCAGTTCCCGCAGGGTGGGATCGATGACGATGAGTCCGTGGAAGATGCCTTGTTCCGCGAGCTATTCGAAGAGATCGGTCTCAACCGAGAAACCGTCGAGATCCTGGCCCGCACCAGTGGTTGGTTACGCTACCGTCTTCCACGCAGGCTCCGCCGCTACAACTCAAGCCCCGGTTTCAAGGGCCAGAAACAGAAGTGGTTTTTGTTGCGCATGCTCGCTGAGGATAATCTGGTGCAGGTAGATTCCACCAACAAACCGGAGTTTGATGGCTGGCGCTGGGTCAGCTACTGGTATCCCGTGGGGCAGGTCGTCGCCTTCAAACGGGACGTATACCGCCGTGCGTTGAAGGAGCTTGCCCCCCATCTGCTCATCGAAGCCCGGCTCGACTGATGCTCAATACCCTGCGCAGAATCGTTCAGGATGTCACGGCGGCAGCGTCTTTCCAGGATGCGCTAGGCATCATCGTGCGTGAAGTCCGGGAAGCCCTGGGGATCGAGGTTTGCTCGGTGTATTTACTCAATTCAGCACGTGATCGCTATCTCTTCGTTGCCAACGAGGGGCTCAACACCGATGCGGTGGGCAAACTTTCGCTCGGTCTGCACGAAGGGCTGGTGGGTCTCGTTGGCGAACGGGCAGAACCGATCAATCTGGACAACGCAACGGCGCATCCTAAATTCCACCTCATCCCTGAAATCGGCGAGGAAGCGTTCCACTCGTTTCTCGGAGTTCCAGTTATTCATCAACGTCAGTTGCTCGGTGTGCTGGTCGCGCAGCAACGGGAACAGCGCAGATTCGACGAGAGCGAGGAAGCCTTTCTCGTCACCCTCTCCGCACAGCTTGCCGCCATCATTGCGCATGCCCAGGCCACCGGCGATATCGCCAGGCTGACGGACGAAGGGCCGGGCGTTGGCAAGGATCGCGAAGATGTCATGTTTCGTGGGATCGCAGGCGCGCCGGGAATCAGCCTCGGTACCGCGGTGGTTGTACAACCCGCAGCAAGTCTTGAAGCGGTGCCGGAAAAAGAGGCGGAAGACACGACGCTCGAGCTCATCGTGCTCGATCGGGCGGTGAATTCCGTAAGGAACGACATCCAGCGAATCAGCGATCAGTTCGCCGAGAGTCTGCCGCCAGAGGAGCTTGCGCTGTTTGACGTTTATCTGCACATGCTGGATGACGATGCGCTGCCCGGGGATATTCGTAAGCACATCCGTGATGGGCAATGGGCGCAAGGCGCACTCAAACAGGTGATTCGCGAACACGTGCGGCGTTTCGAGTCGATGGAAGATTCCTATCTGCGTGAGCGTGGTGCGGACGTCAAGGATCTGGGCTTGCGGGTGCTGGCTTATCTCCAGGATATTCGCGCAAAAAAAACTCACTTTCCCGACGATACCATTCTCGTAGGCGATGAAGTAACACCCGGGATGCTCGCCAACATCCCGGCGGATATGTTGCGAGGCATCGTTTCGGTACGAGGCTCAGGGAACTCCCATGTGGCGATACTTGCCCGCGCGTTAGGTATTCCGGCGGTCATGGGGGCGGTGGATTTACCCATCGTCAGCGTCGATAACCAACCGCTTATCGTGGACGGTTTTTATGGGGAGGTATTCGCCAATCCGTCCCAACAGTTCACCGAGCAATACCAGATGTTGGCGAACGAGGAGCGCGAATTTGCCGAAGAACTTGATAAGTTGAAGGATCTGCCCAGCGTGACCAGAGACGGTTGGCGGGTGCGCCTGTGGGTCAACACTGGACTCCCGGGGGATATATCGCGGTCACTGGACCGGGGTGCGGAGGGGGTTGGCCTGTTCCGCACCGAAGTCCCTTTCATGACCCAGGATCGCTTTCCGAGCGAAGAGGAACAGCGGCTCATCTACCGAGAACATATGGAGGCGTTCGACCCGCGGCCGGTGACCATGCGAACGCTCGATATCGGAGGAGACAAGTCGCTGTCGTATTTTCCGATCAGCGAAGACAACCCGTTCCTCGGTTGGCGCGGTATACGCGTAACACTGGATCACCCGGAGATTTTCATGGTGCAGACCCGCGCGATGATCAAGGCGAATGCCGGACTCCAATGCCTGTTGCGAATCATGCTGCCGATGATCTCCAACATCACCGAGGTCGAGGAGGCCAAAGCGCTGGTACAACGTGCGTATGACGAGGTGGTCGAGGAGGGTGTCGACGTCAAACAACCCCTGGTGGGGGTCATGATCGAAGTACCGGCCGCGGTTTACCAATCCCGCCTGCTCGCGAAGGCGGTAGATTTTCTCGCGGTCGGGTCGAACGATCTCACTCAGTACATGTTGGCCGTTGACCGTAACAACCCCCGGGTCGCGAATCTTTATCAGGAATCCCATCCAGC
>SMWK01000148.1 GCA_004356895.1 Gammaproteobacteria bacterium | reverse complement strand
GTTTATGTTCAGCCGAACAACTCGTCGGACTACGTGCATTTCACACCGGCAAAGGGTTCGGTCCCGAAGTACCCGACTCGATCCATCCCGTCGTTCGAATCCATGACGAGACCCACCGCCCCGCGCTCTATGTAAATCCGGAATTCACGTCCCACATCACCAACATGCCCGAGACCGACAGTGCGCTCATGTTGTTTCCACTATGGGCACATGCCATCACCCAGGAGTTCACCTACCGGCATACCTGGTCGACGGGCGATCTGCTGATCTGGGACAACCGATCTGTCATGCATACAGCGATCCTCGACTATGACGCGCCCCGCAAGATGGCCCGCGTGATTGTCAAGGGAGACAAACCCCGGTCAAGTTCATGACAGTTGACATCAGGAGGACCAGATGAGCTGGCATGCACAGTCCATCAAACAGCTGATAAAAGGAACCATAGCCGTACAGGGTGCGGCGGATTTTGACGAGCGCGGCGAAGGCATCAGCCCGAGGCGCTTGCCTGACTGGACACGACCGCAACTTCCCGAGCTGATGGAAGTGATGGTACGCATGCCATCGGGGGTGCGTCTGCAGTTCAGCACTGAGGCGACGCAGATAGGTCTCTCGTTCCTCGCCACCAACATGGTCACTCCGCCCAACGAGCGGCGACCCATTACGTTTAACCTCGAGGTGGCCGAAAAACTTTTTTCAGCAAACTCAACGAAAGGCAACACGATCGTTCTGAATCCCGAAATGCCCGGTGAATTCAAGCTCGAAAGGGGCGAAGCCGACACCGTGTGGTTCCAAGGCCTCCCGGCCGGGAAGAAATTTTGCGAACTCTGGCTACCACACAACGCGTACATAGAGCTCAGAACACTGATCGTCGACAACGAAGTAACCATCGAACCCCCGCAAGCGGACGCACGACCAAAATGGATTCACTACGGCAGCTCCATCAGTCACTGTATGGAAGCGGCAGAACCTGGACTCATCTGGCCGGCCGTAGCGGCACGCGCTGCCGGTGTTACCTTACAGAGCCTGGGTTTCGGTGGTCAGTGCCACCTCGACCAGTTCGTCGCCCGCACAATGCGCGATGCCGAATGTGACGTGATGAGCATCAAGACCGGCATAAACATCATCAACATGGACTCGATGCGAGAACGGGTTTTTACCCCAGCGTTACACGGGTTCTTAGATACGATACGAGAAGGTAGACCGGACACGCCCATCATCGTGATCTCGCCAATCTTCTGCCCGAGTGCCGAGAACCATCCAGGTCCGACGGTGCCGAACGAAGCGGGTAAGTTCGTGACCCTCAAGGGTCATGAGGAGATACGCAATGGTTGTCTCACGCTCACTCGCGTAAGGGAGGTCATTGCTGACGTTGTAGAACAACGACGTAGCGCAGGGGATCAAAACCTTCGATACCTCGACGGACTAGCTCTGTTCGGCTCAAGCGATGCCTCAGACCTGCCAGACGATCTACACCCCAACGGCGAGGGCTACATTCGCATGGGAGAGCGTTTTGCACCGACGCTCAAATCGTTAACCCGTTGAGCGCTGCAGTACTCCTACCCGATGCGCGTGGTACCGGTAATACCCGAGTCTTCGAGGGATTTGAATTCTTCATCCGAGATACCGAGTTCCTCGGCAAATACCTCACGGCTGTGCTCGCCAAAACAAGGGGCACAACGCGCGGGCACATGATCGGTGCCATCGAGCTTCCAGGGCGCCACAGGCATGAAGTGCGTACCCGATTCAGGATGGGCCATAGCGATGAGAAACTCGCGTTCGCGAAAGTGTTCGCTCGGATCTGAGTAAACATCACACAGCGAGCGAACAGTTGCCGCGCAAACTCCGGCTTCACCCAGGGCGTGCTCTGCCACCTCTGCCTGTTGTGTCATGCACCACTCGGAGATGATTTCATCGAGCGCATTCTCGTTCTGCTTGCGTGCGCTGTTGGTCGAAAAACGCGGGTCCTCGACAAGCTTACGCTTACCCATCTGCTCGAGCAGGCCAATCCATGCTTTCTCGCTCTCGGCTGCAATGGCAAGCCACCGGCCATCGCCAGTTGCGAAGATCCCATGAGGGGCAATCCTCGGGTGGCGGTTTCCGGACGGACGCCGGATCGTATCGTTGCCATCACATTCCAAGATTGCATCACCGAGTTGTACCGTGACCGCTTCGATCATCGCGACATCGATACGCTGGCCCTCGCCTGTTCGTTCGCGATGATGAAGCGCCGCCATGATCGCCGCAGCAAAGTGAAATCCCGAAATCGGATCCGGAATCAGCCCGCCGGTATTCATCGCTTCATCACCTTCATAACCGTGGATCGAGGCGAGCCCAGCCATAGGTTCGGTCGTTGCGCCGTTTGCGGGATATTCGGTCAACGGTCCATCCGTGCCGTAACCCGAGATTGAGGCAAGAATGATGTCCGGCCGCTTTTCGCGCAGAGTCTCGAGCGTCACTCCCCAGTTCGGTAACACGTGCGGGCTGAAGTTGTCGGCAATGATGTCGAACTTTGGCACCATCTCCCAGAACATCTCTTTGCCTCGCGATTGCGTCATGTCCAGCGTGATCGCCCGTTTGTTGAGATTGGCGGTGTTGTACATACCGTTGGTGTTGAGTGGGTTCTGCTCCCGCTCGGGATCGCGGATAGTTGGACCGACCGGTGCCCCGGCACCACGCCAGACGTCGGGTCGTTGCCGGCCTTCGATCTGGACGACGTCGGCGCCGAGAAAAGCCAACAGCTCTGTGCCAAATGGACCTGACCACGCCTGGGTAAACGTGAGACCGCGGATACCGTCGAGGGGCAACCCGCGGCGCTTGCTCGTCAATGGGCGTTTGTGCATGGGAGTTCGTCCCTCGGCGGGATCTCCCTGTGCACTTTTATCTATGAGGCCGCCCAGTGTCGGCGCTGGCTTGGCGAGCTGCCACGGAGTACCACTGAGCTTGGCGGGTGGCCCTGACGCGCGTAAATCCCGGCCTAAAAGATGCGTCCGGACAAAGAACTTACGTGTGTTGAGTTGCTCATTACCAAGCAGTTCACGGGTGTTCTGCACGACCCCTGAGATGCAGTGCAGGTTGGCGAGCCCATGGAAGATGTCCCACTTCTTGCGCGTACTCGTCGCTTCCTCGAGTGCTTTGCGAACGGGACGATGATCTTGTTGGTTTCTACCAAAGCGCGGCACATAACGTTCATCCTTAGCAAGCTCTGGTTGACCCAGTAACTCCATGGCTTCGCGCCACCGTGGCCAATCGCCATAACCGAAGTTGATCAAGCCGTCCAGGGTTTTCCATAGCGGCAAGGTGCTGCCTCGCTCCCTCAAGCCCATTGGTCCACGACTGATCCGCTCGGTTCCAACGAACAGTGCAAGGGTCGCCCACGGAGCCGCCGTGTGGGCGAGGGGCTCGTCTTCGGCAACGTCGATTCGCTCTCCCTCACCAGTGCGCAACCGCCGATATAGGGCGGCAGACGCGATGATGAAACCGGTGACTCCGGCAATATAACCCGTCTGCCACACCGGTAGCTGCAGCGGTGGTCCATCAACACAGCCATTCATATGGCACCAACCGGTGCGTGCACAGGCAGTCAGATTATTGCCACTGACACCCGCAAGGCTTCCACTCAGCCCGTGGGGCGTGATGGACAGGTGGATCGCGTCGCCAGGCAAGGCCGCAAGCGCGATCTCGATCAATCGGGTTGTAGAGGGGATGGCCGTTGTTATCAGAATATCCGCAGACGCGACAAGCGCGCAGAGCGCCTCGTTTTCCTCAACGATCACCGCACGCTTGTTCCAGTTGATGTAAGCGTGGAGCAGCGAGCGCTCCACACCAGCGACGTTGTCGAGGAACGGCGGTTCATGGCGCAGCGCGTGTCCTTCCGGCGGCTCAGCAAGGACCACGTCGGCGCCGTAATCCCCGAAGATGCGCGCCGCATAGGCACCGGACAGTCGATCCGATAAGTCGACGACTCGCACCCCGTCGAAAGCAGCAGTCATGAGATCTCTCCCTTGAACCCTGAAGCTTAGAGGTCCCGCGGGGGTTCGTCGAGAATCGTTGTCACCAATTTGAACGGCGTTCGGAAAATTTCCCGACTAGTCTTAAAGACGGACCCTTGGAAAATATTTCTCCGGCTATGTCAACCCGACTGAAAGTCCTGATTCAGCTCCTGATGGCCCAGATGATACTCATGGGGGGCATCTACTGGGCTCTGCAGATCTCCGTGCACAACGGTCATGCGCAGCTGGAGGAGAGGTTTCTCAAAGATAATCACAGCAGATTACATTCAGGTATGAAGTTCGCCGCAGAATCGTTGGCACTGTTGGTAGCCGACTGGGCCGAATGGGATGACACCTATGAGTTCATGGAAAGACCGTTTGATCCAACCGATCCCTATGTGGTCAGCAACCTTACCCCCGACATTCTAAGTTCGATCGACATTGAGCTCCTATTGTATCTCGATGTTGAGGGAGCCGTTGTCGTCGGAAAACAAACGGATAGAACTTATGCGTCCACAGGTCCCGTGAACCCTGGACTGATAAAAAATCTGTCGGCAAAAATGACGTCGATGGAAAAATACACCGGCTACTTCTACACAAATCACGATCTCTGGCTGGTCGTTTCAAGTCCTGTTTTAAACAGCGCTAAAGAAGGCCCCGCCAGGGGTCGGTTGACGATGGGGTGGCTGGCAGACGAGCCACGATTGGACCAAGTAGCGCAACGCGTACTGCTATCAATGCAGTTCCATGAACTACCCGCAATCGGATACGAGCACGTGGTGGAGCAATTGCTGGGTGGTGCCGATATCGTGATCGATCCAGTTTCCGACGGCGAAGTTCGCTCCTTTCAACTGTTTTCCGGAATCGCGGGCGAGCCCATCGCATTGGTTGAACTGACCACTTCCCGAGACATCATGAAACAGGGAAACGCAATCCTCAGATCGGTATTGGGTGCGATGCTTCTCGTCGGATTGGCAATTACGTTGATTACGCTGTTTTTGCAGGATCGAATAATCCTCCGGCCGCTTTCCGTATTGAGCCAACAGCTCCACCGCATCCGTGAAAGCCAGGATCTGAGCAAGCGTGTCGACGAAGCTGGAGAAAGCGAACTCGGGTATTTTGCACAATCTTTCAATGAACTGATGACATCAATTCAAAAGAGCGAGCAAACCTTAAGAACTGAACGGGACAGGGTCTCAACAACCCTTTCCTCAATTCAGGAAGCAGTGATCACAACCGACAACCATGCAATCGTGGATTACATCAATCCAGAAGCGGAACGTATAACCGGATGGCGTATGGATCAGTGCCGCGGACAACCACTGGACCGCATTTTCTGCACGGTGAACGATGCGGGCAAAAATCCGCAAAAAAATATTGCGCTGATATGTCTCGAGACAAACGAGGTGGTGCGCGAAACCGAGTACAACATGCTAATCAACCGCAATGGTGGCAGGTTCTTTATTGAGGAACATGCGTCGCCCATACACGAATCAGGCAACACCTGTTTGGGTGTCGTCGTAGTTTTTCGTGACGTAACGCTTAAGAAAGAACTCAACGCAAAACTGCTCCATCAGGCGAGTCACGATCCTCTAACAAATCTGTACAACCGCAGCTACTTTGAACGTTGTTTGATGGACCTGCAAGATGAGCGGTTGCTTGATCCGGGTTTGGAGTGCGCACTTTTATATATCGATCTGGATCAGTTTAAACTTGTGAACGACAGTTGTGGCCACGCCGCAGGTGACGGCTTCCTATTTCAGATCGCCGGACAGATGAAGTCACAAGTTCGATCAAGTGACGTCCTGGCAAGACTCGGTGGCGACGAATTTGGCATTATCTTGAGGAATTGTGATCGAAAAAGTGCTTATTCGATAGCGGAGAAGATCAGGGTGGCAGTGGAGAACTTTCGATTTACCTGGAGTGGAACAGCGTTTTCCGCCGGCGTTTCCATCGGTCTGGTAAATTTCTCTGATGTCGAAGATGCAGACCAGGTGCTTGGCTTTTCAGATATTGCGTGTTACATGGCTAAAAACGAGGGTCGGAATCGCATCCATGAATACCAACCGGAAACACAGCAACTCGAAACTCACAAGGGGCAGGTTAACTGGACAACAAAATTGTCCGTCGCACTTCAGGAGAATCGCTTCGTTCTTTTCGAACAGGAAATCAGATCACTCAAGGCACTCGATAAACCCGCAACCAGGTCAGAGATCCTCATCCGTATGCTCGATGAAGACGGGGAGATTATTCTTCCAGGAGCGTTTTTACCTGCGGCTGAACGATTTGGTCTGATCCGCCGGATCGACAGGTGGGTGATTGATAACTTCCTGTCCTGGTTTAGTGAGCGGCGCGCGGAAATCGATCCCAATCACGTCTACTCGCTGAATCTCTCCGGACACACGCTCGGGGACCAATCAATGTTGGACTTTGTCGGTCGCTGCTTTGAAGAGTATTCAGTTCCATACGATCAGATTTGTTTCGAAGTTACGGAAACTTCCGCTGTTCATAACCTCAGTCGGGCTACGGGTTTTATGGCTGACCTGCGGGAAAAGGGTTGCAGGTTTGCGCTGGACGATTTTGGGACGGGCGTGTGCTCGTTCGCCTATTTGAAGTCCCTGCCGGTCGATGAACTCAAGATTGACGGTTCCTTCGTACGGAATATTGCCACCCAGCCGGTGGAGTATGCGTTGGTTAGATCAATGAACGAAATCGGGCACGTTCTCGGACTACTGACAGTCGGGGAATTTGTAGAGAATGATGATATTGCTGTGAAGTTACAGGAGATCGGTGTCGATTTTGCTCAGGGTTACGGCATCGCCAAGCCGCGGCCACTGAGCACCGGAAAGTGTTGAGGCACTATGCAGTTATTGACGATTCCGCTTGATCCGCGAGCATAGCGTCTCGGTCGTTTTACTTTCGCTACCGGGATCAGAAGGCACTGGACCGCCAAAACACCGACCCCAACCAGCCCACCCTTCTTGAACTACCGAAATTTAGCCCTATTATGGAGGCTTCCGGCGCTGTTTTGAGTACGGGGACACTTCTCAAGGAGGAACTATGACCGAATGGTTCGACAGCCTTTCAGGTATCGAACAATTTCTCTTGTCCACCGGTGTTTTCTCGACCCTCGTCTTTGTCATTCAGTTTGGTTTGTCAATGTTTGGTATCTCCGATGACGATTCGGATGCCGACAGTGATGGAAGTGACAGCGGGTTCGCTCTCGGAGATGCTTTTACCATACGCAACGGCGTGTCATTTCTCATGGGGTTCTCGTGGGGAGGTCTGATGGCGTACGACTGGGGGCTCACTCACACGCTGTTTGTTGCTTCGGTTGGATTCCTCGTCGGTTCTTTTTTTGTTGGAGTCAACATGTTGCTTCTATTTGGCATGTCGATGTTGAAACACCAAGGGAATATCAGACTTGAAAATGCAATCGGCGAGGAGGCGAGAGTAACGCTCAGTATCCCTCGATGCAGAACCGGTGTTGGGAAAGCAATGGTTTCAGTACAGGGAAGGCTCAAGGAGTACCATGCTGTCACGGATGGGAAAGCGTTGAGTCGCAACACAGCGGTGACCGTACTCGAGCTTTCCGGAAGCCAACTTGTCGTTGGTGCCCCACCAAGATAAAAAAGGAAAAATTATGATTCCATACACACTCATCGTTATGGTTATTCTTGCGTTCGTTTTCGTAGGCGCAGTTCTTGCGGTAGTGAAACGTATCAAAACATGTCCGTCCAACGAGATTCTTGTGAAGTACGGCCAGATAGGCGGACAAGGTTCAGCGAAAACGATTCACGGCGGTACGACATTTATCTGGCCAGTTATCCAGGGGTACCGATATTTGGACCTCACCCCAATGATGGTCGATATAGGACTGGAAGGCGCGTTATCCAAGCAGAACATCCGGGTAAACGTGCCTTCTCGATTTACGTTTGGCATTGGTACAACCAAAGAACTCATGAACAACGCGGCAGAGCGTTTATTGTCCCTCACAACGCCGGAAATCGAGGAAACGGCCAAGGACATCATCTTTGGTCAGCTTCGTGCGACGATTGCAACGATGGACATTGAAGAGATCAACGGAGACCGGGAAAAGTTTGAATCACGGGTGCTCGACAACATCGAATCCGAACTCATGAAAATTGGTCTTCGTCTCATCAACGTCAACATCTCGGACATCACGGATGAGTCAGGATATATCGAGGCTCTCGGTCAGCGGGCGGCGGCGGAAGCAATCAACAAAGCGAAAATCGCGGTGGCGAAACAGGACCGCGACGGTGCGGTCGGCGCGGCAGAAGCTCAGCAGGACCAGCGTGTCCGGGTGGCAGATGCCAATGCCAAAGCTGTTACCGGTGAGAACCAGGCCAAAGCAATTGAAGCGGATTCCGAAGCAGGCCTTCGCGTGGCCAAAGCCGAAGCGAATCGACTGGGGGATGCATCCGAAGCAGTCAAGGGAGCCGCCGCTGAGCAAGAAGGTTATGAAGCCGAAAAGAGATCCGAAGAAGCACGTGCACAGCGTGATCGGGCAACTCAGTTTGCAGACGTCGTCGTACCGGCAGAAATCGAGCGAGATCGCGTCACAACAGAAGCCGAAGGAGAAAAATCGAAAGCAGTGCTTGCTGGTCAGGCAGAAGGTGATGCGCTACGAGCGAAACTCGGTGGTGAAGCTGAAGGCCGAAGGGAGATTCTCGTCAAGATGGCAGAAGGCCTCAAGTCGATTGTCGCGGCAGCTGGCGGGCAACCCGATGCCGCGGCTCGTCTCATGATCGTCGATAAAATTGACGCGATCGTTAGTGCACAGGCAACAGCAATCAGCAACATCGAGTTCGAGAAAGTTGTCGTTTACGACGGCGGTAAAGGCAACGCCGTCGGCAACTTCCTCGGTGGATTAACCCACGCACTTCCATCGTTACACGAACTCGCGAAGATGGCCGGTGTGGAACTGCCTGACTACCTTGGGCAGTTGACGAAGAGTGGTGTGGCTCTCGATGCAACTGCTCAAACGGCTACGGCTAAAAAAACTACACCAGAAGTTGCAGCAACAACGCCTGATGGTCCCGCTTTGAACATCGCAGAGGAAGGAACCGTTGCCTAGTCAACTCGGTGGTCGAATAGTACGGGCTCTGGATCGCACCATTTGTGTCCAAGCGAGTCAGGGTTCGAATTGTTCGACGATTCGATAAAAGTCGGGGTCACCTTCACATGAAGGCTGCTGTGGTGGTGATCTCGACATTAGGAATATCACCCCGCGCACCGTACTTCATTCTAGTTCCCCCCGGTCCCCCTGGTCCCGGCTTATGCCTCGAGCAAGCCTAACGGATCACTAACCCACCAACCCAGCATCGAATGTCAGTGCCTGTGCTTCGCGCTTTTAACCAACACCTCGAAGTTGGTTATACTCGTCGCTTTCTGGGGCTCAGGAATTCCCTATGGAAGCCGAACGTCTGAGCGTTCGCGGAGGCCAACATGACTAAACGCGACGAAAGCCTCGGTCCCGAGGGTTATCAGGTTGACGCTGTTGAAGCGTGGATCGACACACACATCGATTGTTTAACACCGCCATTCAAGTGGACGCGCCTGTTGGGCGGGCACTCGAACCTCACCTATCAACTCGAAGACACTGAAGGCAGGCGGGCGGTGATCCGACGCCCACCGCAAGGGCAGCTGTTACCTAAAGCCCACGACATGAGCCGCGAATGGTCGCTAATTTCCGCATTGGGACCCACGCCAGTTCCTGTGCCTCAAGCGATCGGGTTTTGCGCAAGTCCCGACGTTACAGGCGCCTGGTTTTACCTGATGGGAATGGTCGACGGCCATCCACTGTACAGTGCCGAGGATACCAACCGCTGGGTGCCAGTTGGTCAACGCCAGAAAATGGCGCTGTCGTTTATCGACGTACTCGCAGATCTCCATGCGGTTGATCCGGACGAAGTGGGGCTTGGAGACCTCGGAAAAAAAGAAAACTACGTGGGCCGACAACTGAAAACCTGGTATCGATCATGGACCTCTTCGGTCGAACCGGCGAACTACGACGACCCGCGAGCCCACGAGTTACAGCAGTTTTTTCTGGACAACATTCCAGAACAGGGTCCGGCCCGTGTCGTTCATGGCGACTACGGTGTACACAATTGCCTGGTAGGTTCCGGTTGCACTATCGCGGCTGTGGTGGACTGGGAGATTTCCACTCTTGGAGATCCGCTTGCCGACCTAGCGTACGCTTTGAACCAATGGCCAGATCCAACGGACGCAGAACCCTTCAGGCCAGAGGCGGCAACAGCACCTGCAGGATTTCCATCCCGCACACAACTTGCTGAGCGTTACAGCGCACGCACGGGACGAGATTTATCACAACTCGACTATTACGTTGGCTTCAACCGCTGGAAGAGCGCGGCGATCGTGCATGGGGTCTACGCCCGCTACTGCGAAGGTAAAAAAAGTACAGAAGGCGTCGATATGGATGGCATGCGCGAAAGTATCGACCGCTCATTGACGCTCTCAGAACTCGCGGTGAACCGGCTTTAGACTTCTACGGCCGATATTGCAACGCCCGCGGAACCAACCGGGATGGCTGCGAAACAACCTTATAGGCCGTCTCAACCCACTCACAAATCAGCTGGCGGGTATCTCTGGGATCGATCATCTCTTCAATCTGAAACTTGTTCAAAGGTCCAACGGGTCCCCTCACACTCTCGATGCGCGCATTGAGTTCCGCACGCAAGGCTTCCGGGTCGTCCGATTCCGCCAGTTGACGTTTATAAGCCGCTTCTATACCTCCCTCAGGAGGAATTCCACCTACATCAGCAGCAGGCCATGCAACACGCACCGACGGTTTTGAACGCGGTGACGCATAGTTGTTACCTGCAACGCCGAAACTCCGGCGCATCAAAACCGTGAAAATCGGTACGGCCACCTGGGCAAACGCAACCATCCACTCACCGCCTTTACGGATCGTGCCAGCGATTTCGTGTTCGAGCCCTACGGCAAAACCGGGATTGTCAATGAGGTTCAAGATCGGCAAATGGAACAGATCGCAAAGATCCAGATGCCGCGTCAGCTTGTCGCATCCGTTTGCGGTGAGTGCGCCTCCGTTGACATGTTGGCTATCGGAACCAATGACGCCGAGCGGGTGGCCATTAAATCTCACAAAACCGGTGATCTGATCGGTACCCCAAAGCGGCCCTATCTCGAAAAACGAATCCTTGTCGGCCATCAGCTTGATGGCCTTGCGCATATCAAACGTTGTCGTGCGCTTACGAGAAATCAGGGTAGAAAGTTCCTCTTCACGACGATCACAAGGATCATCTGGATTAACCGGCAATACGGGAGGTACTTCGTAAACGCTCGAAGGCAGGTACGAGAGGAACCGTCTGGTCATTGCAACCGCCTCTTCCTCGGTTTCTGCGAGGTTGTCCACCGAGCCGTTCGTGCAGTGGATGTGCCAACCGCCGAGATCCTCCTTGGTAATTTCGTACCCCATGGCATGCGCAACAACGGGTGGTCCCGCCACAAAAAGCTGCGCGATGTCGCGAACCATGACAGAGAAGTGACCCAACACGGCTTTTGCTGCCCCAATTCCCACGACGATGCAGAGTAACAAG
>SMWK01000147.1 GCA_004356895.1 Gammaproteobacteria bacterium | reverse complement strand
TAAGTAACTTCTCGACGGGGGACGAGACGATGAAAACGTTTGCTGGATTCGCACTGGTGTTAACCGTGTTCATGTTGTTTGGATGTGAACCTGAAAATCAGACACCTGGATTGTGGCTCAGCGGCGAGTACGAGGAGACTTTTCCTGACGACTGGTCGTTCAGCAACGACTTTAGAGAAATTGCCATTGAAGTGGGTACCCCCTATTTCGTCCCGCATTCCGTGACGATCTGGTGTGTCGAGGTAAACGGTGATCTGTTCTTGGCAGCCGCTGCGGCCGATACCAAGAACTGGCCCGGATGGGTGGATGATGACCCGGAAGTCGTTTTGAAGATTGGCGAGAAAGTTTACCAGACAAACCTTGTACCCATGGAAAATTCGGCTGAGATCGATCGGGTTCGAGTGGCGTATGTCGCCAAATACAACCTGGAAGAGGGTTCACCGTTTCAGCCCGGCACTAAATATTGGCGCGTGATGCCCCCTGACGCCGGTTGAGTTTCTCCCTGTTCAATCCACACTCAGCAGTAGGCGCACCGTCGCGCCGGGGTGCTGACTCATCGTGCGGCTATAGGTACGATCGTCCCACTGGTAGAACACCTGATATCCGGTGACTACTTTTGTTGCAGACATCATGTCGCAATCGTGCAACAGATCCCAACCAAGTAACGCGCCGAGTCCGGAATTTGTGGCAGGCTTCCGGTGATTACAATTCGTCCTGGTTTGTTGTGTGGTTTGTGTCTCAGTGATGGGAACAACCTTCACTACCTTCCCGCGCACCACGCGTTCTTCGGTCATGGCATGCGGGCTGATGAGTGAGAGGGCGGAGGCGAAAGCGAGCCATTGAAGGAAGTTGCGGATGTTCATATCGTCCACCCCATTCCCGCTAAGGTCGTTCGGTCATGAACGGTCAGACCCGCAACACCCACTGCTAACACCACAGCAAAACCTCCGCTAGTTTTTGTGGAACTGACTGTCGCACCGTCGATCCGCTTGTCAAGAATCTTCGCCAGGCGTTGTGCACGAACTCGCGAGTCGAAAGTCACCAATGTGTGTGAGGTGTTTGGTTGCAGCCTGACAGGAATGTAGCCTTTCACGATGCGGGCGCGATGGCGAGCGACGGATTTCACATAGGCAATCGCGCCTTCTGGGAGAGACTTTTCCCGGGATATACGCCCGGGACCGTAGTTGTATGCTGCGAGCGCGCGTTCCTCATTGGAGTTGAACTGTTCGAGAAGCTCCTTCAGGTACCGGGCACCCAGTTCGATGTTGAGACAGGGGTTGTAAAGCTCCGAAACCCGGCGTGCGCCTAGATGTTGAGCAGTTCCCGGCCATTGAATTTGCATGATGCCGTGGGCATTTTTGTTTGAGCGGGCGTCAGGGTCCCAGTTGCTTTCAGTTGCGGCGACTGCGAGCAACAGATCTAGAGGCACACCGTGCATTGCCGAAGCGATTTCGAAGCAGCCCTGGTAAGGATAACGTTTCGGCATCTCGCCAGCACAGGCTGCGTATGTCGGCAGAAATAGCACCACAAAGGTAACGAAGCACCTCATGGCGCTCGGTATCCGGTCAGCGTGGCGACCTGTTGTACCAGCAGGGCGCGTTCTTCATCAGATTTGTAGTGGAAGACCACCAGATAACGCGCCGGTCCGTCCTTCGTTACCTGAAACGGATACCCGAGTTGGAGAGATAGTCGTTTTGCGAATCCCGTTGCCGATACCTGGCTATGAAATGGTTCCCAGATTGTCGCTGACGAAGATTGAGAGGCATAGGAAGACGAAGGCCAGGAAGATTCGGTAAGAACGTTTTGTTCGATCGCCAAAATTTCCGCGGCTTCCACCTCCACATCCGTTTCGGGAGGAGGTTGGCTAGCGAGTTGCAGCAGGTTATCTTCAAGCAGCTTGTCCCGCGCTGACCAGTCGTTCGGTTCTATTTTCGCCTCCGTTCGCACTTCAGCCGTTCCAGAAACTGACTGCTCACTTTGTTGTACTTTGTCAACCAGTTCGTGCCACGCTTCGCGGATGTCGTTGACTACCACTTGTGTGGGCGCGTTGATTACGCTAGCTGCCAGAATGGTAAGCATGGCACCGATGATGAGTCCGAAAAGAAAACGCATCGCCATCTCCTAAATTGCGACGATTCCCGCCGGTTCGCGGCGCATATGCAACGCGCGCCATTGCATCGATTCGCCATGTTTGTGGAGTAGCAGCTGAAACCGCTCTACCCAGCTTTCAAGTGATTCGCGAGAAAAACCTTCACACGCACCTGGCGCGCGACGCAGATGCCGGGAGAAGGTCGCGGCAACACTCTTATCTTTCGTCGCCAACACGTAAATTCCAGCATCCGGGCGATTCACCGGACGTGCTGTTGGAAGCACGCGCAGCCGATAGCGATGGGGTCCTGCAGCGGATCCTTGAATACGACCTTTGCAGGATGTTGGGGTCACTTGGAAACCCTCGGTTTGAAAAGCGGTGCGAAAAACCAGAAGGTACGCAGATTCCAGGAGTTCGAACCCCACTTCGACGCAGGCATTCGTACCGGCGCGACGAACATCACAGATTCCCGCACGCGATGACGGTTCCATCGAGAGCGTGGTCAGTAGTTTGTGGTACCTGAGTGGCGGTGCTGAATGAGTGATGATCGGTGAGGTTAGTTCCGCCGGTGATTGCTGGTCTTGTGTTGGGGTCACACTCGGTTCGGTTGGCTTGATACCCGTGATAAACACTGACGCTACTCGTTGAGCACTTTCTTTTCCGCCCTTGCGGTCTTCTTTGGAGCCCTCCATCGGTTGCAGCGAGATGATGAGCTCGTACGATCCGTTGCCTACCGGTTCCACAGTAGCGAACATAAGCCAGTCTGCGTCCGCCTGATTGTTTGTTAAGGCTGCGATGGGTGTGATTGACAGCTCGTTATCGAGAGCGTGTATGAGGCCGGTAAGCTCTCTGATCTCAGATGACGTGACATACACTGTGCCTTCCAGGCCACCTTTGAGTGAGCAGCCCATACGCTCTTTGAGAATACGCACGATTTCCGCGGTATCTGTTACCGGCAGGGGGCTTGCGATGGATCCGCGATACGTGTCGCTGACCGGCGTTTTTAGCGCGCGTCGCTCATCATGGGTGAGTCTGCCAGCCCAACTCAGCCCAATACCGCTCACCCAGACCGCCTCCTCCACATCTACCATTGCGATGCTCACACGGTGTTCCCGAGTTCCCCGACGGCTGACTTCGAGGCCGAGCAGGTAAGGAATTTGTCGTGGAGCGCGACAAGATGGGCGGTGATTCAGCCAGGCCAGGCGAATGTTACCGTCGCGCAGAAGACGTTGTGTGAGGAATTGTTGAACGGCTTGAGTGAGTTTGTCACTGTTGTCGGTTGGTTTACCTTCTTTCATGGTGACGAAGCGAATGGTCTCGCCTTTGAATCGTGGGTGGTTGCTCAATACATCGACGAGTTCGGGCGCTGCGTAGGTCTCAAGCCATCGACCGAGTTCCTCAGTGAGCAGCGAACTCGATGCGTCAACGTGACCACCGAGCGTAACGAGAAGGCAGAAGAAGCTAACGCGCCGCAACATGACGGACCTCACCATAACGATCTATCAGCAGCTGGCCTGTGGAGACCGTATTTAAGTAGCGTTGAATTTGACGCTCGACTCTTTCTGGCAGGCTGATGCCCCATTTGAAATTCACTGCCGATGGGTGTTTGCGTTTCTCCAGCGCGGCGTCGATCAGGCTTGGGATGGTCTCTGGTAATACCTCGTAAACCTGCTTTGGGGCCGGTGCCTCGTAAAATTCGTAGTTCTGACCGAGAGCGAGAAATTCGCGTTCCCGAAAGGCATACACCTGGACGTCGCCTTTTGCGATCAGGCGGAGGAAGTCGCTGTCGGAGACGAAGCGCAGGATGAGCCCTGCGGCTTCAGGGTGTGCGATGAGTGAAGTCGTTTTGGTCACTACCGGTTCTGGCTTCGGGTTTACTTCGAGCTCAACGATTGGCGGTTCCTCAGCGGGTACCGACTCAAGCACCTGTTCCAGCTCGGGTTCTGACAACTCGGCAAGCGGCTCCAAGCTGGGCCTGTGTTGCTGAACCATCAATCTTGGGCTCTCCACCACCTGCTCCTCTACATTCTCCACCGCGGAGGTCGATTGCGATTCGACGTCGCGCACCAGCGATAGAATCGCGATCAGACAGAATGCGATGATCGCCATAAACCGCATCACGTCGGTCTGCAGGCTCTCACCGTCGAGTCCGTGCAGCGGGGAGTTGCGGTTCATTGTGAGCCGCTCAAAGTTGCTGTCGTGCTCGACCAGGATTTGCTGCCGATGCTGTCGAGGCGCGCTTCGATACGCTCGGCCGTTGAAATGAGTTGCCGCATCTCGCGGCGGTTCATCTCTTCATAAAAATCCTGCAGACCCGCGCCCACGAGAACCGTTTTACCGAGGCGCATCAGATAGCCGCCTACGCCGCCAACTATGGTAGTGGTGAGTGCCAACAATATGCCGCCGTCAACCAGCTTACGAAGTACGTTGCTCGCACTATCGGTCAACGCTCCACCAGGATCGCCCAGTGCAGATTGCAGTGCGCTGCGCATACCAACGGCCGTCCAGATCACGCCGATTCCCACGAACAGATGAATCCATACGTCCAGAAGTTGGTCGAGCTCGACCACATCACGAAGCTGGCTGTCTGTGTTGATCAATTTGTTTAACCGGCGAAGGTTAAAAACATACAGGGTGAACACGATCGCGAACAGCCAGATCGAGTGGCCAAGGTTGGCGTTAAGCCAGCTCCCGAGGGATTCGCCGCTAGTGACCGCGGCAGACTCGGAAGCGGGTTCAGCGATCAGTAACGCAAGAAGCGCCAACATAACACCGATCCCCGCTCCCCAGCCGAAGCCCCAGGAGCTCTGTTTCACTGAGCGTGACCGGCGGCGCAAGCTCGGCAGGTGGCTTCGAGAACCAACTGCGCTTCCTTCAGCAGATTGTCCGCGCGATAGTAACTGGCCTTGTCAGAACTCACCCGTAATAGCCCGAGCTGTTTATCCTGGAGTTCGCCTTTCATGTTGGAAATCACGTGAGCCTGGATGGGACAGGTTTGTGCGCATGTATTGTAGTCGCCAGTAAACGAAACGAACTTTACGTTGAAGTAGCGATTGTAGAGCTCGCGCGCCTGGCGTTGGCTGATCACGCCCATCTCGTTTACGTTGATGAGATGGTCGCTGAAAATGCTCTTGTTTTCCGGCGTTGGGTTTGCCTCTGCGACGGCGAGGAGGTTGTTAAAATAGCTGTTGAAGTGATACTCACATCCACTTGCCAGTCGATCCTCGGCGTCGCCGATTGCGGTGGATAGATTTGCAGAGAACTTGCCGACGCAGTGATCGGCAACAGGTGTGTTGGTGCACGCGGCGAAAAACGGCGCGGTACAACACAAGAAAATAAACGTGCGCATCATCGTCATATCTCCGGTTATGTTTCTGGTTACATTTGCAGGGGGCTTACGAAATCGGTTTGGCCGATTACGTAAGGAGGAGAGGCAATTGGCAACTCGTTTGCAGCCTCACCAAACAAAATTTCCTTTACACCGTTTACGATGTTAGCCATCTCCGGTGTAATGAGACCGAACGACTGGTTCAGCTGCTCCATGAGCGATGCACGGCTGATCTCTTCCTGGGTTGCGGCTAAGAGCTGCGCTGCTTCCTCCATGTCGAGGTAGATGTCGGCAGCCACTACCGCGAGCGACTTGCCAGGACCTTCTCTATGCGTCGCTACAAGCTGGTAATACTGTTTAAAACGGTCGGAAAGTCGCACCCCTGAGCGGCCACGCAATTCAGGTCGGGAAGTAGTCCGCACATTATTCTCACCGAGCAAAGCGTTCTGCAGCAACGTGGGCGTCATACGTTGGCCGAGTTCCTGCCGCAGACGTTTTTCCAGGCTCGAGCGGGTACGGTTGACCGCTCGTACCATCTCGGGAAGCCGTTCGCTCATCACGTTCAACATTTCGAGATACGTGGCGCCGAGTTGTTTGGAGATGCGTGCACAACCTTGATCGCTATCTGCACCCTGGCACAGGCTTTCTTCGAAGAGCTGCTGTTGCATATCTAGGCGATGGATGACCTGTTGTAAGTTGTTTTCCATCTCTTCGGCCACTTGACCGGTCTCGCGAATATCCTCGAGCACTGTCGTTGGAAAAAGCCGTACCACCGGACCGGAAGCGGCACCGTGTGTTAACGGCGCAGCTACGATCAGCAGCAAGGCTAGGGAGATACCGAAAAACTTCAGGTTGGCTTCCGGTTTGAGGAGTCGAGCTTTCATATACTTCCTCCATGGTTTGAGTGGAGCTTAGGGTTGCGTCTCTGAACGGAAACTGAACAACCGAACAATCGGGCAAGATGCGCCGAACATTCGGCAGGATGTGCCGAATGTTCGGCATTTTGGTTGTTACTCCTCATAGGGTGTAACGCGAACGTTTATGGGAATGCGCTTATCAGGACGAGTAGACGTGCGCTTAGTGAAGGTCTCGCCGTTATAACGATAGGTGACCAGGTAGCCATCATTTTCTTTCACGACGCGGGATTGATCAGTGGTATGACAGCGTTGAACACGGTGTGATGAGTAATCATCGTTGTTGCCGTGAGCAAGCTGATTACCGATGGATGCACCCGCGATTGCTCCGGCGATAGTCAGAGCCGTCTTGCCGTGTCCGCCGCCAAATTGGTATCCCACCAGAGATCCCAACAACCCACCGATGATGCTGGGCGCAGCGGAACGGTGGCGGTGTTCATAACGCCGTTCATATCGATCCTGTCGATACGTGTGTCGCCAGTGACCCCGGGCGTCGCGGTAATACCGGGGTTGGTCTTCGCGAACCCATATGCAACGGCTTTCCGGTTCTGTCGTTACCCGGCGCGTAACGATTGGGTCCACGCTGATCACTCGTGCGTACGCTCGGTAGGACTCACCCGACGGAAGCGTTTCGATTGAGTCGTGTTCTGCATTTGCGTAAGCGGCGACTCCGATCGCCAGCGAGCCAACGAGAAGATAGACACTAGGATTCATGGTTCATGCACTCCACACCGTGGGTTGATGTCGGACATGCTATCGCCGGGTAGTTAAACAAACCCTGAACGAAACTCGCTTAAGTTCGATCCCGGACTACGCGTGTTCACAGTACAGAAGTCAGCTACCATGCCCCGATGTTGAACGGAGGGGCTTTGCATATCCGAACGCCGATTTTTCGGGACGCTGAAGTCGAAGCGGCTCTCGGAAAGGTCGTGTGGTTGAAAATGGAGTGCCTGCAACCCACGGGCTCCTTCAAGATCGGAGGTATTGGCCTCCTCTGCCAGGAACTCAAATCAGCAGGCTGCACCCGTTTTATCTCTTCGTCGGGAGGTAACGCCGGCTACGCCGTGGCTTATGCTGGACGTGAGTTGTCGTTGCCTGTGTTGGTAGTGGTGCCGGCGACGACGCCTGATTCGACTCGTCAGGCGCTTGCCTTGATGGGCGCTGAAGTTCAAGTTGTCGGCGATGTCTGGGACGAAGCGGATGAGGAGGCCCGGAGAATTGCTCTTGATGAAGGAGATGAAGGTACCGCCTACATCCCCCCTTTCGATCATCCTACGTTGTGGCATGGCCACAGTTCGCTGATCGACGAGGTTGCTGAAAGTCACGGTAAACCCGATCTGGTTGTCGTCACAGTGGGTGGCGGGGGTTTGCTTTGCGGCGTGCTCGAAGGTATGCATCGAGCCGGTTGGTCCGATGTACCACTTATCGCGGTAGAAACCGCAGGGGCCGAATCTCTGCATGCCGCAATGTCGGCAGGGGAACCGGTTTTACTTCCACAGATCACTTCTATTGCTAAGTGTCTGGGTGCGCGTCGGGTAGCCGACGCGGCTCTGGATTGGACTGGAAAACATCCCGTTCGATCGGTTGTCGTTTCGGATGACGCCGCCGTCAGGGGTTGCCTGGAGTTTGCGAACCGTCATCGGATTTTGGTAGAGCCTGCTTGTGGCGCGGGGTTGTCGCTGATATACGAAGGCGCGGAATGTCTCGGAAGTGCTGCGGTTGTTCTCGTCGTGGTGTGCGGCGGTATCGGCGTAGATATTGATCAACTGAACAGTTGGGTTGCCCAGCTGGAGTCGCGACAATGATCGAAGACCTGACGTTGGACGAGATCGAAGCTACGCTTGAGCGGATCAATCCGTACATCGTCACTACGCCCGTACACCGCTGGCGTGGCACCAGACTCGAGCGGTGTATCGGCGCCGACACTGAGGTGCATCTGAAACTCGAATTATTTCAGGTGACCGGCACCTTCAAAGCGCGCGGTGCTCTCAATGTCATGTTGAATCTCAGTGACAGCGAGAAAAGGTGTGGCGTTACGGCGGTCAGTGCGGGCAACCATGCCATCGCGGTGGCATATGCCGCCCAGGTTCTGGATGTGTCTGCCAAAGTGGTGATGCTCCGAAGCGCAAATCAATTTCGTATCGACGCAGCACTTGCCTACGGTGCTGAGGTGGAGATGGCCGAAAACGGCGCCGTTGCTTTTGAACGTGCGGCAGAGCTCGTGGCTGACGAGGGGCGAACACTGGTTCACCCATTTGACGGCAGAGACATTTCGCTTGGAACAGCGACCGTGGGATTGGAATGGCTGCGCCAATCGCCGCAGTTGGATGCGATTGTCGTGCCGATAGGCGGGGGTGGGTTGTTGTCCGGCATCGCGTCCGCTGCAAAGCTCCTAGCACCGCAGATCGAAGTATTCGGCGTCGAGCCGGTCGGTGCCGACACGATGATGCGTAGTTTTGCAGCGGGCGAACCGGTACGCATGGACGAGATCGATACGATTGCCGATAGTCTTGCGCCGCCGTTCACAACACCGATGACCTTCACGTTCTGCCAACGCCATGTTGATGAGTTGGTGTTGATAACGGATGATCAGATGCGCCAGGCGATGCGTCTATTGTTCGATGAGATGAAGCTTGCCGTTGAACCTGCCGGTGCCGCTGCCACTGCCGCAATATGTGGCCCACTGCGGGAGAAACTCCAAGGGCGCCGGGTGGGCGCCATCGTGTGTGGATCAAACATCGATGAGGTCAGTTTCAGTGCTCTCTCAAACGCCTGAGGATTCTCACGGCTAGCCTCGTGTTTGCTACCCTCGCTATGCGAAGGCTTGCGTTGGTTGCAGATCGGCCTATGCTTTGTAGGCAATCCCGGCAGTAAAGGCAGAACATGACAGACGCAAAAATATTAGTCGTTGATGATAACGATATGGTGCGTTCTGTTGCTCAGCAGATGTTGGTCGCGCTCGGATACGAGGCAGCAGTTGTTGAAAGCGGTGAGCGGGCGTTGGAAGAATTTTCGGAATCTGACTTCGATCTCATCCTGCTGGATCTCGATATGCCGGAAATGTCCGGTGCGCAAGTCTATAACGCGTTGCGCGAACGGGTGCCAGACCTCAAGATCGTTTTCATGACCGGGCATTCGGTCAGGGAAGTACAGGGCATGGACTACGTGGCCTACCTTTCCAAACCCTTCACGTTAGCCGCTATCCGAGAAACCATCGAGGGCGCCCTCGCGGCCTGATCCCGCTAGCCCGAACATTGCATGAGTAGTCGGATATAGAGACGAATCGATCGTTTCAGGCCAGATTATGACGGTTGCGTTGG
>SMWK01000146.1 GCA_004356895.1 Gammaproteobacteria bacterium | reverse complement strand
GTCAGCCAGTATTGAAACTGATCATCTAGAGACTCGCGCATAGACATCGCGATTTCGATTAACTCCGCAGTACTGAGGCTCTCCACTTGACGCCTTGTATCTTAAGAAGCAGCAGATAAAAACATGTTGAAGAAACAACTCCCGCTATAGTTGGTCAGTTGCTGGGTGACGCCGAAGACGCCTGAAGGCTTGACCTTGTGCGTTAGATGGGTGCCCCGCCTTCATGACAAGTTCCCAGGAGCATCCTGAGTCTATGAACTCGCATAACAAGGGCTGATTGTCATCGAACAAGGTCGGGACACCCAGCAACGGCGTACTACCAACAGGGAGATGAACAAGTGAATACAATCGGTATCGATGTTGATTCGAAGTATCTGGTGTGCCGTATTCGGCGTTCTGGTAAGGACTTTCCCGAAGCCAGGTTTGTGAACGACCCTGCTGGACATCGCAAATTGATCACGTGGGGCAACCAAGGGTAAGAGAAAGGCCAGAATATGCATGGAAGCCACTGGGGGTTTATTTAACTCGCAACCTTGCCTGGGGATATGACTGGACGCCAATGGGTTGCACATGCAGGTCTTGATCCAAGAGCTTATGAGTCAGGAACCTCAGCTCACAAACCCAGGCGCATCAGCAAAGCCGGAAATCGCTTTTTGCGCGACGCACTGTTCTTCCCCGCATTGGTTGCCAGCCGGAACGATCCACACGTGAAAGCCTACTACGACAAACTCATTGCACGCGGTAAGAAACCCATGCAGGTCATCGTCGCAATCATGAGGAAGTTACTCCTGGCAATCTGGGGAATGTTACAAAGAGCACTGGGACGGTAAACGGATAATTCGCAGGCTTAACCGTGCACATATTCACACATTGGGGATCATGGCGAAAAAGGACTTACATCTCCGGAAAATCGATGAATGACCGCATACTCGACGGCGAGGCCCCTTAGACGAAAGTTCTCGTCCGAACCTGGTGCCGTGAATAGGTCTAAAAATGCTTGGTGGCTTGGGTACCAAGCGGCCAATACTTCGTCGAGCTTCTGATCTCCAATGGGTTGGCCGAGAACGTTGTGGCGCCAAAGTATTTTGGCACCCACGATCGGAAGGAATTCTTCTAAGACTGACATATAGCCTCTGTAAAGTTCACCATCCGGGAATGCCGCCGCCTCAGTGTAACGATTCAGATTTAGCATCAATACAGGGACGTCATTTTCGCTACTGGCGATTTCCTTGATCACCTGGATTTCGTCGTCATTTCGGTTCTTTACATCTGCCACTTTCGAGTCCTCGTCCGATTTAAGTAGCGAAGTTCCTCGACCTCCCAACGGTCAGCTGTGATTGCTGGGAAGTACGTATAAGGTTGCTCTGACGCCTAAGCGCCGTGACCGGCGATTTTCTTGCGCATGCAAGAAAAGTGATGGGTAGGTGCGTCCGCTTCAACGAATTGTTATACGGCGCTTCGATCATCCGGAGGAACCCAATTTATCGAAACTATGCACTCCGCCTCTAGTCGCCCCTTCATATCAGAGTATGCCGTTTCGATTAGCTTCATTAGAGCCGTAGCATTGACGTTACGTTCCGGCCTGAGTTTCACATGACGCATAAACCGGCCGGTTCCTTCCAACAAGGCCTCCGGATCAGCAATCTCGGCGCCACGAAAGAACCCAACATTGACATGAGCTTTGAAGGCGTTGACATAGGCGAATGCCGCATCACCTACACACGCTGTCGGATGACCATCATGCAGTAACTCTCGAACGTCGTCTCCGCAGTCGCGCATAACCTCAAACCAGCGCTGCGCGATCGCCCCCAATTCACCCGAATGCTCGTGAATCCAGACCTCGATAGCTGGATCTCGCTTGACCGAGCTGGGGAATCGCAGAAGTTGGCTCATGGCGATCTCATCTCGAGGCTGGGCCACAAAGCTGGACTCTCGAGTCTCGCGATCTTCATTGCCTCTAACGTCTGAGTTCAGCGGCGCAGCAAAGAGGCGCGACTTTTGCGCTTGCAAAAGGCGTGACGCTTTGTTGTGTCCGCTGGAACGATTGGTTAAGCGTTGGCGGAGGATCTCGTAGAGCGAAACCCGAGCAGCATGGTTGCACTTCGGAAGAAAACCTAGGTGTGCTCGTCATCGAGAAGCAACAGCTTCGTTGAGTATCGTGGGATCATAGTAAGGGTTTATCTCCGCCAATTTGCCGTCAATTACTCGAAATTTATCGAATACGTAGGTTTTCCCATTGGGCGTATGTAGAATAAATAGCGACGCTACATATTCTCCTTCAACAATGTGCTGCACTATCTCTGAACCCCTCATGAGAGGGAACAACCCGGATAGGAAATCTATAACCGCCTGACCCTCGATTTTGGGAGTGAGTGGGCTTTCGTATGTTATGTCTGGAGAAAAAGGCACCTGCGAGAAATCCCCAGCGCCAAGTCCAGTGATGTAGCTTTCTACAACGGCAATCATTTCATCTCTGTTCATTCTTCTGTCTCCTTCGGTAGAATCTTGCCCTGACGCCTAACGTCAATTCGACAACATATGCGGTATAAACTGCGATGCGACGTATCTGCTGTAGTAAATCAATAGTTTCCGGGCTTTCGGAATGTTCCATATTATCAACTTGTCAGGATCGTGAGAACGTAGCAGAAGTTGTATAAAACGCCCGTTCACGACTCGGTGCAGCTGTTGATTGATGCACAGCAGATCACACCGCGTAGGGACGCAGTCACCTTGCGTTGCTTTCAGTCGTTATTTTCGATTAGCAGTCGCTCGAGCGCCACCGCCAGAGGTGGGCGTGCGATACCACGATCTGTGATGATTGCGCTTACCAGATTGACTGGTGTCACATCGAATGCTGGATTGTGCACCGGGACCCGGGCGGCGCTTTCTCCCAGCACCTCGCTGGGATCGCGTTGCTCGATGGTTACCTCATGTCCGAACTTGGTTTCCGGGTCGTAGGTTGAGGAGGGGCAGGCGACATAAAATGGGATGCCGTAGTGCGCGCAGAGAATGGCAAGGTTGAGAGTGCCGATCTTGTTGATCACGTCGCCGTTGCGGGTAACGCGGTCTGTGCCGACGATGACGAGGTCGATCTTGCTTTCTGCCATCAGGCTTGCAGCCATGTTGTCGCAGATCAAGGTCACGTCCATTCCGGCCTCGGAGAGTTCCCAGGCAGTGAGCCGCGCACCTTGCAAGAGCGGACGAGTTTCGTCGACGTAGACCCGGAAAGGCATTCCCTGCTGGTGGTTGAGGTACAACGGTGCTGTCGCGGTCCCGAGCTCTGATACGGCAAGGGCACCGGCGTTGCAATGGGTCAACACACCGTTGCCGGGTTTGATGAGCTCACGGCCATTTACCCCGATGGCACGACAGATCGCGCGATCTTCTTCGTGGATGTGTTCCGCTTCCTCACGTATTGCGTCGAGGTTCGCTGAACGTTTTGCCCGCTCGCAGATCCTGCGCACTGCCCAACTCAGGTTCACTGCGGTGGGTCGGGCGCTCTCGAGATGGGTTGCGTATTGTTCGAGCTGCGCAAGGAATTGCCCTGGTTTGGCTTCGAGGTCGCGACCTTCGGCTGCCATCGCGACGACCAGGGTATAACCAGCGGCGATACCTATTGCGGGAGCGCCACGCACTGCAAGCGTATTGATCGCATCCCAACCCCCTTGTACGTCATCGATCTCCAGGTATTCGACCACGCCTGGCAACTGGCGTTGGTCGAGTATCAGAAGTTTGCCGTCATGCCAGCGCACGGCGCTTGGTGTGCTCATGGGGATTGAGCTCTGTCGGAGGATCGCATCAGCCGAGTGCTTTCGCTAGGTAACTCACGAGTAGACCACCTGTGTCTCGTGCGGTTGGCCCACAGGCGAATACACCGTCCTCATGTCCCATGGTGGCAAAGACGATCGGCCTTGAGTGATGGGTTTCAAGCAGCTTGGCCACAGCATGGACCATATCGGGCGATCCGTACTCGACTTCGGGTGCGGTACAGGGTAAGGCCAGATCCTTTACGCGATTCCAGATCTCCGGACTGTGACAATGGAATACCCATTTCACCCGGGGATCTGCGCTATACACCATCGCGTGGGTGATAGTTTCTGAGGAGGGTGGATAGTTGCCGAGCGCGTCCGCCCAGAAGCGATCGAGATTGCAACTGGTTATACGCACTAGATGTTCGTCGTCGAACCCATCGAGGCCACTTGTCTGGCTGGCCGAGATGACAAATTCGTTTGTGCGGACCGGGTCACGGGCGCTCAGGTTGCCGAATCCGAAACCCCCGTAGCGCTCAGGGTGCTGTCCGAGGATACCGAGGCGACGTAATAGCGTTCGCCAGGCGAAGAGCGGCCGCGTGAGTTCGCCATCGGCGATCGGTTCGGTGGGCGCCAACAGTTCGTAGGCAAACTTGATCGTGCCTTCTGTTTCGGACACTCGTGTAGAATTCCCAACGTCGAAAGTCTAAGGATGCCACGTTGCAGTTGCAAAAAGCAGCGGGTGCGCTCGGTGCGTACATTACCGGGATTAACCTGGCCGAGGCAGCGGATTCGGAAACGCTCTTCGCCGAGGTGCATGGAGCGCTCATCGAGCACGAGGTGTTGTTTTTTCGCGACCAGGTGCTCCAACCGCTTGAATATCAGGCTTTTGCGCGCCGGTTCGGCCAGATCGAAGGTCATCCCGCCTATCCGACCGTTCCCGGGGCGCCGGACGTGCAGGTGTTGGAGAGCACTGCCGAGGCGCCAACTAAAATCGAGGCGTGGCACTCCGACATGACGTTTCGGCCTGCGCCACCCGCGGTGACGTTGTTGCACGGTCAGATCATCCCAGCGTACGGCGGCGATACGTTGTGGACCAGTGCCACGGCTGCGTACGCCGCGTTATCCGCAACGTTGCGGCGGTTGCTCGATGGCTTGGACGCGGTGCATGACTTTCGGCACGGTTTTCGCGAAAGCCTCGCCGAACCCGGTGGCGTCGAACGCCTGGCAGGTGCGATCGCAGAGAATCCACCCGTCACCCATCCATTGATTCGCACCCATCCGGAATCTGGTAGGAGGGCGATCTTCGTGAACAGTCTCTTTACCACTCGGATCGAAGGTCTTACCCCCTCGGAGAGCGATGCGATGCTCGAGTTTCTCTATCGCCACCTGGTAATCGAGGAGCACACGGTTCGCTTGAGCTGGCAACCCAACACCGTTGCCATCTGGGATAACCGTTCCACGCAGCACAAGCCGGTTAACGATTTTTTCCCACAACATCGTAAGATGCATCGGATCACCATCGCCGGTGATGTGCCCGCATGACCGGGGGTTGAGTGCATCGTGAGTAAAAGCAGTCAATTCGAGCTTTTGCGAGAACGCCGGTTTGCCGGTTTGTTCTACACACAGTTTTTAGGCGCCTTCAACGACAATCTTTTCAAGAGTGCGTTGTCGTTGATTTTCGTTTACAGCGGCTTGATTGCTGCACAGAACACGAATCTTTTCCTCAATGCAGCGGCAGGATTATTCATCCTGCCTTTTTTCCTCTTCTCTGCTACTGCCGGTCAGCTTGCCGACAAATACGAGAAGTCTCACCTCGTACGCATTATCAAGATAGTCGAGATATTCATCGCACTTGCTGGCGGTGTTGCCGTCTACGTGCAGAGCGTGGTGGGGATGTTGACAGTTTTGTTCATGCTTGGCGTCCAATCGACGTTTTTCGGGCCGTTGAAATTTGCGATCCTTCCACAGCAGTTAAAGGAGTCCGAACTCATCGGCGGGAATGCGCAGATAGAAATGGGAACATTTGTTGCCATCCTCCTTGGCACGTTGATTGGAGGCATCGTAGCTGCACAGAGCGAAGTATCACTCCTACTGCCTTTGCTGGTAGTGGCAGTAGCTGTATTTGGTTATGGCGCAAGCCGATTTATTCCACACACACCGGCGACCAGCCCGGAGATGAAGATCGGCTGGAACCTTTTTAATGAAACCTTCAAGTTGATCAAGCTCGCACGGGCCAAAAAAGCCGTGTTCCAGTCAATTCTCGCGGTGTCGTGGTTCTGGTTGTTGGGTTCGGTTTTTCTTACTCAGATTCCCAACCTCGTGAAGTTGCACCTCGCGGGCGGTACCACCGTGGTAACGCTGATTCTTAGCGTTTTCACGATATCTATTGCGTTGGGTTCGCTCGCTTGTGAGAGGCTCTCTGGGCACAAGATTGAAATTGGATTGGTACCGTTCGGTGCTTTCGGTTTGAGTGCTGCTGGCGTGGATCTTCATTTTGCGATTGCTGGTATGAGTACAAACCAAGCTGGGGGTGTGCTCGGCTGGACGGCGTTTCTTGGTGCCGACGGGAGCTTTCGCGTGCTTCTGGACATGGGCCTCATTGGTCTGTTTGGTGGTTTGTTCATCGTGCCTCTGTATGCCCTCATCCAGATACGTACGCCTGAGGATCGACGGGCGCGCATCATCGCCGCGAACAACATCCTTAATGCCCTGTTCATGGTCACTGCTGCTGGTGGTACCGCCTTGCTGCTCGATGTAGCGGGTTGGAGCATTCCAGATCTGTTGCTGGCAGTAGCCTTGCTGAATCTGGTGGTCGCAATTTATATATTCCGGCAAGTACCGGAGTTCAGCATGCGATTCCTCATCTGGCTTTTGAGTCACACGATGTACCGTGTAACCCATGAGGGGCTGGAGAAGATTCCAGAGAAAGGCTCCGCGATTATCGTTTGCAACCATGTCACGTTCGTCGACGCGTTATTGCTGGCTGGTGCGGTGCGGAGACCCATCCGTTTCATTATGTTCAAACCAATATTCGACATACCGGTACTCAACTTCGTATTTCGTACAGGGGGTGCAATTCCTATCGTTTCGCAGCACGTCGATAAGGCAGCGTACGACAAGGCCTTCGAACAGATTCAGGAAGGGTTGCAGGCTGGAGATCTGCTCTGCATATTTCCTGAAGGTGCGCTCACGCTGGACGGAGAGGTGGCCGAGTTCAAATCGGGCATAGAACGCATCCTTGCGCAATCGCCTGTGCCTGTCGTACCGATGGCGCTACGCGGATTGTGGGGTAGTTTCTTCAGTCGCGATGAGGGCGCGTTCAAGCGACCAAAACGTTTTTGGAGCAGGGTGGACGTGGTAGCCGGTGAACCCATTGACCCCGGTGCCGCGAGCACGGAGGCGTTGCGTGAATCGGTTCTTGCGCTTCGCGGTGCCGCAGCCTGATTTAGGAACTGGCTATTGGGCTTCCCAGCCGCGTGCGTTGTTAGCGGACAAGTCTTGAGTCATTTGGGCAAGCACCTGGCGTTCCGAAATCCAGACACCAAACTCGGTAACGGAGTCGGTTTGCAGGTCCTGGGATTTAAACCAAGTGACCATGGCTAGCATAAGTTGCTGGGCGAGTTCGCGATCGCCTCGAAAGAGCTCCATATAATCTTGTTTGGCATTCCCGATTAAGCCGAGTGCCAGAAGCGCCTCGCCGCGGTATTCGATAGCCTGGTAGAACTTCGGGTTGATCTTCAGGGCATAGTTGTAGGCTCCGATTGCCTTTTTATAATCCCCCGTTTTGCGTAAAGCGTAGCCGAGTTCATTGGCGGCTTCATAGTGGGCGGGGTAGAACTTCAGCGCCTCGGTCTGTTTATCGACGGCCTTGCCGTAGGATTTCTGCGCTCGGGTGAGATATTTCTCCCGTTTCGCCTGATTATCGTACTTAGCGGCTTTTGCCTCGTTCTTCCAAGCCTTCTTCTTATGTTTCAAACCCGATTTATAGTGTCCGTTGGCAATCTGTTCAGGCGTCTTGGGGGTTGCAGTAGAGACGTTGGATATATCGCCGCCCCCGCTGCTACCGGCGGCAAACGAACCGGTGGTCGCAAACACGGCGGCAAGCAGGGTTATCGCTGTTAAGGTGATACGCATCATGGCCGGTCCCCCTCTATTAGGTTTGTGACCTTTTTGACTTCGTGGTGGTTTTGACCATCCTCGTCGAATGAGTTCAAAGACTCCAGATAAGTGTACGGTATTAGTGCGCGCAGTGCTGCTATCCGAGTTTACTTAACCATCCTGCTTGAAGCGCGCAGACGGCCCGGCTACTGTCATAATCCTTGCGTGTACGTAGGGTAACAAGAAGCACGAAATGGTCAGAAAAATCCCGCTTGCTGGAATGTTGTTGTTGAGCTGCGCTTGTGGCGGTGTCGTCGCCCAGACGCCCCAGGAAGCGGCATTGGAGGTAATGGACAATTTCCTGACGGCGTTTAATGCTCGCGACGAACAAGCCTGGGCAAATACCCTGCACTTCCCCCACGTTCGTCTGGCGAGCGGCCAGGTCACGGTGTATTCGACGGCAGCAGAGTTTGTTGCCGCGATGGATCTGGAATCGTTCGCAGAATCAACGGGTTGGGATCACAGTGTATGGGATACTCTGGAGGTTGTGCAGGTTTCGCCACAGAAAGTGCATATCGCCGTGACCTTTTCGCGTTATACCGCCGTGGGTGACAAGATGGCTAGTTATCGGTCGCTCTACGTCATAGAGAAGGTCAATGGTCGTTGGGGGGTGCGCGCCCGGTCGAGCTTCGCTCCTTGAGGGGAAAAGAGACAGGAAAACCAGGAGATGAATTGGTCTGACGAAGAATTTGGCTTCGAGACCCGAGCGATACACGCCGGGCAAGAAACAGATCCCGGCACCGGCGCGATTATCACGCCGCTGTATCTGACATCAACTTACGCGCACTCCTCTCCGGGGGTACACAAAGGGTTCGAGTATTCCCGTTCTCACAACCCCACACGCAAAGCTTATGAAGCCTGTGTAGCGAATCTGGAAGGGGCGCGTTTCGGTTTCGCGTTCGCGTCGGGTTGTATTGGTGCCACAACGGCAGTCGCGATGTTGGAGCAGGGAGACCACGTCGTGTGCTGCGACGATATGTACGGTGGTACCTATCGTTTGTTCGAACAAGTGTTCCGAAAACAGGGGATCGATTTTTGTTATGTCGACCTGACCGGCGCAAACATGCTGGAAGCCGCCATGAAGCCGAACACGCGCATGGTCTGGCTCGAATCACCAACCAATCCGCTGATGAAGCTGCTGGACATCGCTGCCCTTGCGAGTGTTGCCCACGACCGAGGGGTGATGGTGATGGTGGACAACACGTTCATGAGCCCCTTCTACCAGCGACCGATTGAGCTGGGTGCGGATATGGTGCTTCATTCCACCACCAAGTACATCAATGGTCACAGCGATCTGATCGGTGGGTTAGTGGTCACGGACGACGAGGAGATCGCGAATCAGCTCGGATTTCTGAGTAACACGATGGGCGGGATTCAAAGTACGTTCGATGCATTTCTCTGCTTACGCAGCCTGAAGACGTTGGCCATACGCATGCGAGCTCACGAACGAAATGCGTTCAGTGTTGCCCGTTTCCTCGAAGGTCATGACAAAGTTGCCAACGTGTTGTATCCAGGGCTCGAAAGCCATCCGCAGTACGCGCTTGCGAAGGCGCAGATGTCGGGGTTCGGTGGCATGATTGCCTTTACGATCAAAGGCGGTTTGCCAGCCGCGCGTAGGATGCTCGAGACAGTAAACGTCTTTACCTTGGCAGAAAGCCTGGGCGGCGTTGAATCGTTGATCGAACATCCCGCGATCATGACGCACTCGAGCCTGCCAGAGGAGAAACGCTTAAGCTTAGGGATAGATGATGGTCTGATTCGGCTGAGCGTCGGAATCGAGAGCGAAGCGGATCTGCTTCGTGATCTTGACCAGGCGCTCGCGGCGGCATGATTTACGACGATTTAGACCGGCATATGGAACAGGCCGGCTCTATTGATAGGGCTGCCACACCGCTCGGTATGTATGTCGCTTGGTGCGCAAACCTGCAGCTTGTGAGTCGGCAACTGCAAGATCGAGCGGAGCAGTTGATCTTGCGAGTCCGTTATCGCGAAGCCACCGGAGCCGAGCTGCTCGTGGGGGGCTGTGCTGGAACGCTGGATGCTCTGTGCTTGAACGAAGAAGGCCAGCGGTTCACCGAGGCGTATTACCCGCGCTACATGGAAGATTTCCGGGCGGTGTTTGGTGACGCGGTTTACGACGTAAAAGACGACTGGGCGCACTACGATGAAATCGCCAAGCTGCTGACGAAACGGTACATGCACCACCGCGGTGTGCCTGGTTCTAAGGGGAGTTTGAGGGGGTCACCGTGGTGGAAATTCTGGCAGTAACCCAGGCAGTTGCAGATACGCGGGCGAAATGGCGTTTCCGCGGCGCTGATCGACCGGAATTCGCACTTTCTGCGTCTTGCCACGAAGAATCGGTGTGGGACTATCCGCGACCACCTCGAATCGCCGAGGTAACCAAGCGATTGCGGGTATTGTGCGGAGAGTTGCTGATTGCCGAGACGGAAGTCGGGTTGCGCGTGTTGGAAACTGCCGGTGCGCCAACGTATTACTTTCCGCCTGAGGACGTCCGTCGCGAGCATGTTACGATGCAAGCACAAGCGCAACTTTCTTGCGAGTGGAAAGGCAAAGCGGTGAGTTACTCGGTTGCTGGGGTGCGTGCTGCTGCCTGGTCGTACACTTCGACCTATCCTGAGTTTGCGCCGATTCGTGGTTGGTACGCGTTCTTCCCGGCACGGCTCGATTGTTATGTTGGTGCGGAGCGCGTCAGTCCGCAATCGGGAGGCTATTATGGCGGCTGGGTCACGGGCAATCTGCGCGGCCCGATTAAGGGTGAACGGGGGACGGAACATTGGTAGAAGGATTCCAGGCAAGAGCCGCTGAGATCTACAAACCTTATCCAGACGAGGTGCCTTGGGAACTGCTCCTTGAAGGAGACCCCGATGAAACACGCATCGGCGGTTACCTCGATCAGGAACTCATTCGCGTCGCGAAGTTTCGTGGTGAAGTCATCGGTGTGTATGTTGTCAAACCCGTCGACCGAACGCGGTTTCAGCTCGCCAATATTGCTGTTGCCCAGGGGTTTCGCGGTAAGGGGCTCGGTGATTGGCTGCTGAGCCACGCCATCGGCCTCGCCGAAACCAAAGGCGCGCGCGAAATCATCGTGAGTGGCGCCCGGTCACAATCATTCTTCAAAAAGCACGGATTCGAGCCCGATGGCCCCAACCTTCTGCTTACCCTGACACCGGAGTAGTAACGGCTTCCCCAACGGTTCGGCCAATGGTCGGTCCAACATAGTGGGCAGCTGGGCGGATAATTCGGTTGTCCTCGCGACTCTCGATGAAATGGGCGATGTATCCGTAAACGCGCGCCATCGCGAAGCAGGAAGTGAAAAAACGTGTTGGCAAGCCTAACGCGCGATACACCACCCCTTTATAGAACTCGAGGTTGGCATAAAGCGACTTGCCTTGTGCGGCCATACGCTCGGTAAACCGGGCTTCGATTGCCACGAGGGTACGGAAGGTACGCTCGTGCTCGGTGTCTCGGGTAAGCGCTTCGGCAAACCGTTTGATGTGACGAGCGCGGGGGTCGAGTACTTTGTATTCGCGGTGGCCCATGCCCATCACCTTGGTCTTGGTGGCTAAACACTCATCGACAAAAGGTGCAGCACGTTCAGGCGTTCCCACGTTGTCGGCAACTTCGAGCGCGGCCTGGTCTGCTCCACCGTGCAGAACCCCGTGCAGGGTGCCAAATGCAGCTGCTATGCAGTTCTCGATGGGTGCGAGGGTACTGGCGGTACTTCGTGCAGCGAAGGTACCGGCATTGAAGCTGTGTTCGATTTGCAGCACTTGTACGGCTTCGAAAGCAAGGCGTGCGGTTTCGACATCCGGCGCGTGAACGTATTCCAGAAAACGACCGACCAGGGTGGGCGCTTCGCTGGGGGACAGTGGCTCGCGTGCGAGGTGTGTGGCGATGAGTTCGGGAACCTTTGCGGCGATCACGAGCCCTTGCGCGGCTTCGCCATAGTCCTCGAATTCTTCTGGATGGTCCAACAGCGGCGCCATGCCCTGCAGAACGTGCATGGGATGTGTCTCCTCGGGCAGGCTCAACAACAGATCCGTTTCCCTCAAGCTCAAGTGTGCGACCTTCAGCAGTCGTTGTTCCAACTCGGGTTCGAGGGTGCCGTCGACT
>SMWK01000145.1 GCA_004356895.1 Gammaproteobacteria bacterium | reverse complement strand
GTGCCGCTTTCAGTTACCGCCAGCAACACGTACTCACCGGGCGACACCTCCACCTGCTCAGCCGCATAGGTTTCGTCGATTTGGGTGTTCTCGGTTTTAATGGTCAGCCGCCCGCCATCCGGCATGGCGTCGCGGGCATTGACCGCCAGATTGAGCACGGCTTGTTCCAGTTGTCCAGGATCGATCGCACACACCCATAACCCGGACGGTTTTACGACCTCGATCTCTATGGTTTCGCCTAAGGAAAGCTGCAACATGTCGTCCATGCCTTCAAGCAACGCGCCGACGTCGATATCCTGAACATCCAGGGTCTGCTTGCGGGCAAAGGCCAGCAGGCGATGGGTCAATGTCGCACCCCGTTTCGTCGCCTCGAGCAACGGCGTCAAGTACCTATCGAGGCTGCCGTTATCCTCTAGTTTGCTGCGCAGCAGTTCCAGATTGCCCAGGATGACCGCCAGCACATTGTTGAAATCGTGCGCCACGCCGCCGGTCAGCTGGCCGATCGCCTCCATCTTTTGCGCCTGACGCAACTGAGTCTCTAAGTGTAGGCGCTCGGTCTGGTGCTCCTCCAAAACACGCAGCGAGTCTGTCAGCGCCTCATGTATCCAGGAAATACCAACGATACAGATGCCAATAAACAGGAGGGACGCGAAGACAGCGAGAACCCAGGACGCAGGCGCGCTAGCATAAACGGCGATATCGAATTCGAAAGAAATCCACCCCAGGCTCGCGCCAACGCCAACCACCGCAATCATGGCAAGGGAAACGCCTGCTATTACCCAGCCAACACGGGACCCGAACAACATTGTCGCAAGTACCGTCGCCATCAATAGTCCGGTGACGCTCATACCGATGAGGCCAATTGTTACGAGGCCGATGAGACACAGAACAAGCAACATGCCAATCAGAAACCACGCGCGAACCAGAAACGGGAGACGGTGGCGGAAGCCGGTAACACCGGCAGCGATAACCCAGAAGACGATTTGAAAGGTCATGACGGGCTGCCACCCAATCGACATGCTACGCAGAAGAGAGGCCGAGAACGCTACAAAACCGAGGACCACAACAGCAACCAGTGCCGTATTGACAATTCTGTCGCGGGCTCCTGCGATCGCCTCGAAGTGCTGACTCATGACCAGTGAATCCTTGTTGAAATAATCCGGTCATTCAAATGACTTTGTATGTTAGCCCGGTGGGTAAGGTCGTGTCGCTGATTCCTACCGGGTCGAGAATCTGAGCGTACCTTCACGAGTACTGTGAACATCATCGCGGTAATTTATTCTGGACTGGAGATAATATCCGGCTGCTCTTATTCATCATGAGTAAGATAATCTCAGTCTCTAGATCGTGAAGGTTTTGTTTTATGAAATACTTGTTCAGTGCCATTTTGGCTTTATGTTTCTCCGTGTCTGCTATAGCACAGAATTACGTTCTCATTAATGGCGATGGCTCAAAATACAGCGAGCTTTGCATAGCTGCTACCGTATCCGAACAGGCGTTGAGCGCTTTGGCAAGAAAGCACATCGTGTATCCGTCTGAAGTTGGGGAAATTACCTGTAACGGTCTCCTGATAAAAGAGTTTGCCAACAAATACCAATCAAATCCGTCCGCTACCGGAAAAAGCCAGAAAGTTTTTGCGTTAATCAACGCAAACGGAACAAAAGAAACGAAACTCTGTATTGCCGCCGCTACTTCTAATGAAGAATTCAGTAAAGTGAAAAGCGAACTCTTCGGAAAAGACCGGAGAACTGTTCAAGACATTTCTTGTAATGACTTGCGGATAGCATCGTTCGCCAAAAAACACGGCAACGTTGAGTTCCACATCTGATATTCAAGTAAAAATACAGCTCGATTCCCCGTTGGGGTACCAAGCCAGGATAAGAACTCTTATCCTGGCTTGCAGATCAACCGTCGGTGGGATAGGTGTTTTCATGTCCATCCACTACACAATCAATTCAGATCGCCGTTTGGTCTACGTTATTGTCGATGGAGTGGTCACAGTGGCTAACGAGTTCTATCCTCAGAGACCGAACCGGGTCGCAGATCTGCAAGTATCACGCCCCGAATAAAATTCTGCACCTCGCCTGCAACACATGATAAATGAAAGGGGCATAAACGGTGCAGACAGACGAATTCCTGCACCTAATTGGTGCAAAACGACGCCCTGTTCAGCATTTTATTGCTGCGAAATCATCGCAGATCAAGCTTAACTATTTGAAAATTCATGTCTTTTTTAAGTTGGCCCAGTCTATGCACCAACAGCTGCCAACGTGGGAGGAATAAATCAGCTCAGCGTCTCAATTCATACCTGAAACGGCGCTGAAACTCATAAATACACCTTTTGGAGAAACAATGAATAAGTCTGCCAAGTTAATAATTGCCGGTGCGGTTTTATCGATTGCGGTTGCGACCCCAGCCATGGCTGATTTCTCAGCCAACATTGGCCTGCTGTCGGATTACTTCTACCGTGGAGTCGTGCAGAACACTACAGCCACCACCAATGGGGGACTGGATTTTGAGCAAAACGGATTCTATGTGGGTACCTGGGCTGCTGATGTAGAAGATGGTCTGGAAGTCGATGTTTACGGCGGTTATAGCTATGAGTTTGAAGAGGGCTTTACCCTGGGTGCCGGTTTCACAGGCTACTATTACACTGGTGATTTCGACGACACCTACCAGGAAATCAACCTGACCGCCAGTTACAGCATTGTCAGCTTCGAGTACAGTTTCGGTGAATATGACAATTTTGGCGGCCCTGACCTCGACTATGATTTTACCGCCATTACCATTGAGAAAAATGGTTTCTATGGCAAGTACGGCACTTTCGGTGATGACTTCGATGGGGACTATTTTGAATTTGGCTATGGCACGGAAATCGGCGGATTCGACGCTGGCATTTCTATCGTCATCAACGACAAAGATCTTGATCTGGAAACCGGCGACGGCACCGAAACGATTATTTTCAGTATCAGCAAGTCGTTCGAAATCAACTAATACGGTTACGCCTTAACTGGGCAGTTCGCCAGGAGAACTGCCCCGGAATGGACAAGAACTAGCGGCCGTTCAGTCGATATGGCGAATCTGTTTGCCTTGGCGCCATTCCCGAACCGGTGACTCACAATCCCCAGCTGCGTAATGCACGGATATTGCGCGGCGAAACGACTGTGAGCGGTTTCGTCCCGACCCGTGCACCAAAAGTGGGTGGAGCAGAAGGGTATCTCCAGGCTCCATCTCAATATGTACTCGCCTGTCCAGGTCGATGTTTTCGATGCCGAAGAAAGCGCGATTGACGTACTCCCAGTCAGGCTCAGCATGTTCCAGCAACTCACCCTTGTGACTACCAGGGATCACAGCGAGGCATCCAGTTTCCCGAGTGGCTGGTAACATAGCAGTCCACACACCAACAATCTTGTCCGCCGGGCGAACTCGGAAGTACCGTAAATCCTGGTGCAGCGGATGTCGGCCATCAATACCAGGCGGTTTGTTGAATACGTTCGTCGCAAGACTATAAATATCATCACCGAGCAGCGAGCGTACGGTACCAAGTAACTTCGGTTCTAGTGCATAACCGTACAGAAGGGGGTCGTTTTCGAAGCTGAACATCTTGTTAACCGCATGCAACGGTGTTTCCGGCTCAATCGCGCCTTTCACCACCATGATATCCCGCATGATGTTCATCTGCGAAGCAGGCTCACACTCCCCTGTTGCAAACGCAACAAACCGTTTGTCATAACGAGCTAATGCCTCTAGCGCAATGAGGTCGGGCAGAAGCAGGTAGCCTTGTTCGAAATACTGCTCTATCTCTGTTTCCGAAAGGTGCCGTGAATTCATTCGATAGCCAACGCGTAGTTATAAAACGCAGTATCCCGCTCATAACCTAACGCTTCGTAGACGGACTGAGCCGTCAGGTTATCCACGGCTGTTTCCAGCTGGATGCGCACGGCTCCAGTTTCTTCTGCAAGCTTGCGGGCTCGATTCATCAGTGCGGTGCCCACCCCGCCTTTTCTGACCCCAACATCAACATACAAATCGTAGAGAATCCAGATAGGGGCAGCCGCCACTGAACAAAATGTGGCGTACAGTTGGGTAAACCCCAGCCCGTTGCCTTCCTCGTCGGTTGCCAAGTAAATGATCGATTCATTATTCGTGATACGGGCTTCGATATAACGGCGTGCTTTGTCGAGATCCGCGGGTTGCTTGTAGAACTGTCGATACAGATCGAACAGACGGCTTACCTCATCGAGATCCGTCAACGTGGCGCGTTTGATATCCAAAGTCATCTCCCACCGAGCTCCACGTTACGCGCCGCTACCGTTCCCGGTGATGGCGCATGAAGTTCGCGGCTGACCGGGAGCATTTCGCGCATACGCTTGGCAAAGGCACGCAGACAGATTTCGTTTTTGCCGAGAGGACCTCGCACAAAACTTCGCGATGCCATTCCAGCCTGCACGCGCGTAATGAGGTCAGTGTCCTCCATACCCACCTGATTATTCAAGCGGATATTGATTTCCCGAGCTTCTGCCATGGTCTCGCGTTCGTCATGTAATGCATAAGTACCGAACCGTATCTGCGTGCGCGCAGGCGCCACTGGCAGGAATTGCATAAACTCCACCTGATCTGGATAGATGTTAAATGCGAAGTTCGGCCAGACCATGTAATACACCCACTTTCGCTTATGCGTTTCCGGCAGGTGCGGAACATCAGGTAACACTTCATTGTAACGGGAGGCATCTTCGGACTTACCGGTGATCTGTTCCACCCGGCCGTACAGTCTATGTACGCCCTCGCCTAAGTATTCCAACGTATAGGTTTTATTCAGTAGACTGTTGAGACCAGGATGAGCCAGGCGCACGTGCAACGCATCCACATAATTGTCCGTGCCATTTTTCCAGTTAACGGCCACCTCGTTGGTATTCAGCTCGTTGAGGGGTTGGAGCTGTTCGGGGTGATACAGGCTGAGTTCCTCGGTAAGGGGCGCTAACGTTGCTGCGAGGCTCTTGCCGCCCGATTCCAGCCGAATGAAAACAAAACCGAGATGTATCTCACACTCCACCGTCGCCAGCCCGTGAGCCGCACGTTCGAGTCCCTCATACTCATCCTCAAACGGCACCCATACCAGCTCACCGGACGACTCATAAGCCCAGCTATGATACGGGCAGACAATTCGACCGGGGCAGTTACCTGTCTCACCGTCCAGCAATCGTGCGGCGCGATGTCGACAAACGTTGTAAAAACCTCGAATGACCTCGTCCGCTCCGCGCATGACAAACACATCTTCGCCAAGGAGCGAAAAATTCCGATAGTCGCCCGGCTTCGGAATATCCGAGACATGACACACGATCTGCCAAGCGCGTGCGAAGATCTGTTCTTTTTCCAACTCGAGAAATTCGCCGTTGTCGTAAATCCAAGCCGGTAAGCCGAACATATCTTCGGAGGTTTCGTTCCTCGTGATGTTCCGGAGTTCTTGGTAAGGTTCGGTTCTCATCACTCGCCTCTCGCTATTGAAAGCACACCATTGGCCTTAGCAACATCATCCGGTGTGTTCAACAGCGTGGCCACCGGCACGGAAGCGCGAACCCAGTCCTGGAAGTGCTGCACCAGCACTTCCTTGTCCGAAAGAATGCCATACTGATAGCTGCTGGAACTCAACCCTTTTTGCACCTCGGCCGTCAAACGGTTGTCTTCCGCTTGCACCCGCCTGTTGATGCGATGGCTCAAATACTGCGCTGCACGGGTACGACGATCGTCATCCGGTAGCGCATAAGATCGTCCGCGCAACATGGTTTTGCCAGGCGCCAAAGGAATCATCTGAAAGAAGTCCATCTTCTCAGGAAAGATGTCAAAAAACGTGCCGGGAAACGCTGCATAATAAGTCCAGCGACGGCGCAGTGAAGCCGGTAAATGTTCATACGTTGGCAGAATATTGTGATATTTCTGCGCGCTCCAATTCTGCCGTGGCTCGTCACGCAACTCATGGCTCAAGCGAGCCATGCCATGGTCGAAATGTTCCCTGTCGTAGGCTTTTTTCATCAGCGCCGACAATCCTTTGTGACCCAGCGGAAAGTGGTAATCCTCCAGAAAATTTTCCACCGCGTTCTTCCAATCTACCTCGACAACCTCGGTCCAGAAGCAATTGCGCTCCAAGCTATTGTCTGCCCACACCATCGCTTCGGTACGGTAATGGGCAAACTCATCATCAACCGGGGCGTAGCACTCACGAACGCTGACGCCACCCCCACGAAACCGGATAAAGACGAAGCCGCGATATATTTCGCACTCGATGGGTTTGAGCCCGAATGCGTCGGCGCCATGCGCCCGAAAGCTCTCCGGTGAACTCATGGCTATGCGTTGGCCAGCAAAGTTAAACGTCCAACCATGATACGGACACGAAACCCGCCCGGGACACTGCCCGAACTCGCCAGCAACCAGCGAGTGTGCTCGATGCGGGCAAACATTGTGATAGGCGGCAATTTCTTCGCGGGAACGGCGAACCACAAACGCACGTTCGTTCAATAGCTCGAATGTGACGAAGCTACCCTCCTCGGGTAGGTCACTCGTGTGACACACGAGATGCCATGCCGGCAAGAAGAGGTGCTCCTTCTCCAGGGCAAAAAAATCCGAGCTCGAATAACACCAGGCCGGCAGCGTGCATACCAGACCATCCACTTCCAACGGCGCCCGGGTATACGGATCGGGTGAAACCTCGGATGAAATCTCCCTCGGCATGACAAAACACCAGGGAAAGACACTCGCCAGAAACGCGCAACACTGATCGCGTGCGGCTTTCCGGTCATAGTCCGCATCGGCGAACAGAATCTCCTGCCACAACTCATCAACAAGACCCGACAATGCCTGTGCGATGGCTCTTGCGCTGATGACGGCCGATTTTCCTGCCTCGCGGACGATTTCATCACAGAGTTCGTGGATGAGGTCGAAATATTCCCGATCGTGATCGCCGCAGATGCGTTGATAATCATCACGGGCGGACGCCTCAGACATGAATGCGTACCATACGGCCACTTTACGATGTTCGGTAACCTGCGGATCCAGCGAAGCATCCACAATGGCAAGTAACCGATCCGCTGGATCATCGCCCGCTGCCGCCAACGCAACGGTTACCGTCTCGCTCAGGTCATCGGCGACTCGTTGCAACGTCGCCAACAACAGGGAATCTTTGCTTGTAAAATGGAAGTTTACGGTGCCCGCAGTAAGCCCTGCCAGACCTGAGATCTTTGCCAGGGTGAGATTCGAGAAGCCGTGTTGGGAGATGGCCGACATGGTGGCATCTATCAATAAACGGCGCCGGTCATTTGATAACGAGAACTCGTTCTGAGCTTGGGACATGATGGATCCAGCAGTATTAGCCTGTAAGGTTACGCCTCTCGATAACCGGCTTCAACAACCGTTCAATAAACTGAACGGCCATTTAACACCAGCCGATTCCGTGTTATATAGCCCTTAACACCAGGGAGAAACCGTGCCCGAGCCCCATACCCGTTCTTATTATGCTGCAACCGTCAACGTAGCAACTGACTATCCCGAGCTCTCTGGCAGCGAACGCTGCGACGTGGCTATTATCGGCGGAGGTTTTTCCGGTGTGGCAACCGCATTGAGCCTTGCCGAGCGCGGTTACGACGTTGTGGTCATCGAACAGAACAAGATCGGCTGGGGTGCAACCGGCCGCAATGGCGGACAATTAATCAACGGCGTTGCCGGTGCGAAGCGCATTCGCCGTCGCAATGGCGAATCTGTGGAAGATCTGCTCTGGGAGATGGGCTGGCAGGGTCACCAGATCATCGAGGAGCGGGTCGAAAAGTACGGTATTCAGTGCGACTTGAAATATGGTTACCTGGAGGTGGCAATAAAACCTCGCCACATGCGCGCTATCGAGGAGGATCTCGAATACTACCAGCGTCGTGGTATCGGCGATGACGTCCGATTGGTCAGCAGGAACGAGTTGCCCGATATCATTGGTACCGATACATACCTCGGCGGGCTGATCAACAACAAAAATGGTCACCTGCACCCACTCAACCTCTGCATTGGCGAGGCCCAGGCGGCAGCTGAATTGGGAGTAAGGTTCTACGAAGGCACCGAAGTATTGGACATCCACTACGGCGATAAGCCCGTGGTACGCACTGCCACCGGCAACGTCGAGTCAAACACTGTCGTAGTCGCAGGCAACGCCTATCACCACCTCGACCCACAACGGTTCTCCGGACTCATCTTTCCAGCCGGTAGCTTCATCATTGCAACCGAGCCTCTTACTGAAGCTGAGGTAGCAGAGATTAATCCTCTCGACCTGGCGGTGTGCGATCTCAACAATGTGCTCGACTACTTCCGACTGTCTGCGGATAAACGCATGATCTTCGGGGGCCGATGCAACTACTCGGGTCGGGTTCCAAACAGTATCAAGAAGAGCATGCTCCCGCGCTTGCTGAAGATCTACCCACAGCTCGCTAGCAAACGCATCGACTACAGCTGGGGGGGCAACATGGGCGTCGTAATCAATCGCGTCCCGCTCATTCGGCGCTGGGAAAAGAACGTATTCTCCGCCATGGGTTATTCGGGACATGGCGTGAACATGACCCACCTCGCTGGAGATATCCTGGCGGATGCCATTGCCGGATCTTTTGAGCGGCTGGACGTCTTCGACCGTATTGAACACTTCCGGGTTCCTTTCGGCCGTTGGTTCGGTAATCAGGTCGTGGCTCTCGGCATGCTCTATTACCGGATGAAAGATCTGCTGTAACGGTTTTCGCCTGCTCCTGTTGGCGCACGTCGAATGAGAGACCACCACTGACCTGTGATGGAGTCTGGAACAGCATACGATTTACAAGGAGATGATGGATGAGTAACACCAAAACAATCACAACTGGGTTCACCCTTGGAACGGTCGTTGCCGTTGCGCTCTCTTGGTCGGCCAACAACTCCATTCTTTGGGCCATTGTTCACGGCTTCCTGAGTTGGCTATACGTGGTTTACTACTTTGTTACGTAAACACCAATACGTGAAAGATGAGCGAGGGGGCCGACGATGTTACTCCGGGAAGTCGTCCCTCGCAGTAAACGGCGTAACCGGGTACTCGCTGTGGTGCTTTCGTAGCAGGAATCTTTTTTCGGAATCCTCGGTCATGTTTACTCAGATGTCCGACTGATGTTAGTCAAGAATCCACTCGGGGTGTTCATCAACCCTTGCACCTTAAGGTCTGCGTTGG
>SMWK01000144.1 GCA_004356895.1 Gammaproteobacteria bacterium | reverse complement strand
CATCCGCTTTCCGAAGGGCCAGAAGCGGGAGTTGTGCTTGCCCGATTGGAAAGTTTACCGACAATCGACCCAGTCGTTTCTCCCGAGTATGAACGCCGTGATGCGCTCGAGCATGACATTGCCGCGCTCAAGGCAGATAAAAATAGTTACACCCAGGCCGACTATTACGCGGAACTGCAACGCCTGCTTCTGGAACTGGTGGTGGTGGAAATTCAGATCGAGGATGCGGCGGGCGAGGGCAACCCGTGAAGCTTCCTACCCATGCTTCTTTTCACCAGTGCGCCTTGCGCTTGCACAGGTTGTGCTGTGCATCGAGCATGCTGTTCACCTGGCTCTTGGTTGTCCCTTTGGGGATGGCCAGCGAGCTGGCGGTGGAGGTGGTGGCACCCGAGACATTGAGCGAGGCGCCACCAATAACCGCCACTTCAAAAACAACCCCTTTAGAAACCACGCCACTCGTGCACTGCCAAACCTTGGACGACACGGGTGATGCGACTGCGCAAAGTTGTTACCTCGAACTATTACGCATCGAATATGACGACGCCGTGCGCGCCGAAGTGCTGTGGCTGATGGGTAACACCACAGCCGCTAACCGCGCTTTCCAGCGCGCGAACCAGGTCGACCCCGGCAACCCGGACCTGCTCACCCGGTGGGGGTTACTGTTTATCCAGGTACATCAGGCGGCGGATGCCGAAGCGCTATTCAAAGAAGCGTTGACCATCGATCCACTGCACTCTGCTGCGCTGCTGAGTCAGGCAGAGCTGCTGGCCAACCGTTTCGAAGGACGCGCTCAGGGCCTGATCAATGATGTGCTGACTCGCGATCCCGACAATCCTCGCGCCAACATGCTGCTCGCCCGATTACATCTGGAGGTGGGTAACGTAGATGCTGCCCGCACCGGGCTCACCCGGTTGCTCGACAAAACGCTCAGACCAGGCGATCGCCTCAACATCTACGCGTTACTTGCGGCCGCTGACCACATGAGCGGCGAGGCGCCAAGTCCGTGGACAACCAAAGCCCTGGAATTGAACCCGAAATTCGGCGATATCCACGCGGTGGCCGCCCACTTCTACATCATCACGCGGCGTTATCGCGAAGCCGTGGCATTGCTCGAGAAAGCCACCCAAACGAACCCCGACCACTGGCTCGCTCATGCGGACCTCGGGATCAACCTGCTGCGGCTGAACAGGTTCGATGAGGCTCGTGAGCATCTGGAGCACGCCTACAGCGGTGATCCGTACAACGCGGAAGTGGTCAACACCCTGCGATTGTTGGACAGCCTGTCAAACTTCGACACTATCTCGTCATCCAACCTGGTGATGCGTTTGCATAAAAGCGAATCTGCCGTGCTTGCGCCTTACATTCGTGAATTTGTCAGAGATGCAGAAGGTGAAATGGCAGCCCGCTACGGTTACGAACTCGAACGGCCGGTGGTCATCGAGCTGTATCAGCACCATGACGACTTCGCCGTACGCACCGCTGGCTTGCCTGGGCTCGGAATCCTCGGCGCGACGTTCGGGGACGTGGTAGTTATGGATGGGCCTTCGGCGAAGACCGCCGCCGAAGGTTTCGATTGGGTCAGCGCCCTATGGCATGAGCTGGTGCACGTGGTCACTCTGAACGCCACCAACAACCTGGTTTCCCGTTGGTTTGCCGAAGGTGTCAGCGTGTTTGAAGAGTGGCGTTACGGGCCGAGCCCAAACAATTCTGTCCCCTTTAGTTTTCTCGAAGCTATGGCAGACGATCGACTGTTGCCAGTGGCCGACCTCGACGAAGGTTTTATCCGGCCCCGTTACCCCGAGCAGATATCCGTTTCCTATCTGCAGTCCGGGCTCTTGTGTTTATACATCGCCGACAATTTCGAAAACGGCCTGGTAAATATACTCAAGGCCTATGGCAACGGTGCAACGACCGTTGCAGCCATCGAGCGTGGGCTGTCGCTCACCCCCACCGAACTCGACGAAGCATTCACCCGATATCTTGATGAGCGTTTTGGCAACGTGGTCGCCCAGCTCGATGAATTGAGAGAAACAAGCCGTGCTGCGGCAGCAGCGTTCAAGGCTGAGCGCTGGATGGATGCCATGACACTTGCGGAACAGGCGATCACCCTCTATCCGGAATATGTGGGACCCAGCAACGCCTATCTGTTGCTGGCAGGCGCAGCAGAACATGGAAAAGTTCCTGACAAAGAAATGGACGCTTTGGCCCATTACTGGCAAGCCGGTGGACGCAACCCGGGCGCGCTTAAAAAGCTCGCGCAGCGTTACCACGCTGCCGTCAGGTTAGACGACGCCATTGCGGTACAAAGCGTGTTGACCCGCGCCGTGCCGCTCAGCGCCGAAAATCATGTAACACTCGGCGACTGGCTTTCCTCAGCAGGCCGGCACGCCGAGGCTCGAACCGAGTACGAGTCCGTGTTGGCACTCACGCCCTACGATAAGGCCAGCGCGCACTTCAAGCTGGCAAGTGCCCTGCACCAGCTCAACCAAATCGAGGAGGCCCGTCGTGAGTTACTCTACGCCCTGGAGATCGCGCCGCGTTTTCGCCCCGCCCTATTATTGTTAGTCGAGATCAACCAATGAGTGAGAACAACCTAGATACGCCGGAGAGCAACACCACCGAGGCCACCGAAGCCCTGGTCGGCAAGTTCCAGGAGACCATGACGCGTATCCGCACCGAGCTCGGCAAAGTTATCGTGGGTCAGGACGAAGTGCTGGAACAACTTTTAATCACCGTGTTGGTGGGCGGCCACTGCCTTATCACGGGTCTGCCCGGAACCGCCAAAACCCTCATGGTGCAATGCCTGGCCGATGCGCTGGGTCTTGACTTCAAGCGTATTCAGTTCACCCCGGATCTGATGCCGACCGACGTGACCGGCACCGATATCATCGACACGGATCCAGCGACTGGCGAGCGCACCTGGCGCTTCGTCCCAGGTCCGGTTTTTACCAATGTATTGTTGGCTGATGAGATCAACCGCACCCCACCCAAAACCCAGTCCGCTTTGCTGGAAGCTATGCAGGAAGCAAGCGTGAGCATCCGTGGTACCACCCACCGGTTGCAACCGCCGTTTGTGGTGTTAGCAACACAGAATCCCATCGAGCTCGAAGGGACTTATCCATTGCCCGAAGCCCAGCTCGACCGGTTCATCTTCAATGTCGTTCTCGACTATCTGGACGCAGACGAAGAAGTTGCCGTCGTAGAACGCAATACGCTGGGGCTCGGTCTACCCGAGATTTCCCCATGCACCGATGTCGCAAGCCTGTTGGAAATTCAACGACTGGTCCGCCAAGTACCAATATCTGATGCCATGAACCGTTTTGCGGTAGACCTGGTGCGTGCGACTCGACCTCACGAAGATGCTGCCAGCGATCGCGTGCGCAGTTATGTCAGCTACGGTGCATCTGTACGAGCCGCGATCTTTCTCTCGCTGACCGCCCGTGCCCGGGCATTACTCAACGGTCGCTACCACGTGACGCCCGACGACATCCGCACACTGGCACTGCCGATACTGCGTCATCGTCTGCAACTCAACTATCTCGCAGAATCCGACCAGGTGGATGTAGATGAGCTTGTCAGCGAACTGCTTGACCGGGTGGAAAACAATTCGTGACCACCACCACTCCAGTTCACACTCTTGCGCCCGGAAGGGTTCACCAACGGCTGATCGAGCCGACGGTGCTCGCTCAGCTCGCCAATCTGGAACTGGTCGCGCGTTCGGTGGTGGAGGGTACGCTGGTGGGCTTGCACCGCTCACCCACCTTCGGCTTCAGCCAGGAATTCGCCGAGTACCGTGCCTACATGCCCGGTGATGATTTGCGCTACATCGACTGGAACGTCTACGCACGAACCGATAAAACTTACATCAAACGTTTCTTCGGTGACACCAACTGCCAGCTGATGGTGCTTATCGATACCAGCGCCTCCATGGATCCGCCCGAATTCCCAAGCCCTGGTGCGGTGTCCAAAATCGACTACGCGCGATTCTTCTCGGCGGCGCTCGTCTACCTCGCGGCACGCCAGCACGACGCGGTGGGTTTGCTCGCATTTAATGAGGGTATCGGCCTCTACCGCCCACCAGCCACAAAAGCGGCTACCGTGCGCACCCTTTATCACGAACTCGATCGTCTCAGAAGCACTGGCGGTACCGATTGGCAAAAGGCGCTGGAGCATGTACAGGGGCGCTTACGAAAAAAAAGTCTCCTGGTCGTGATCTCGGATTTCTACACCGAGCCCGACGATCTGGCTCAAGTGTTGCTTGGGCTCGCCGCGCGCGGTCACGACCTGCTGCTTGTGCACGTTCTCGATCCGGGAGAGCGCCAAGTGCGGTTAAAAACTGCTGCGACCTTGCGCGACGCTGAAACTGGCGAGGTCATGGAAGTCTCTCCCGACGAACTCGCAACCGATTATCCAGACCGGCTGAGAAACCATGTGGAAGCCTTGAAAAAGTTAACTATAGGCATGGGTGGGCACTACCTGCAGGTTGATACCGATCAACCGCTCGATCGAACCCTGTCTGGCTATCTCCGTTTTCGAGCGAGGCATCCGTAATGTTTCTTGTTTCAGCTACATTCCTCGCTGGGCTCATCCTCCTGGGGGTACCCTGGTGGTTACATCGGCTGAGCGCTCACGCTTCGGAGCAGCGAACGTTCAGCTCCTTGTTTCTAATGCGGCCGAGCGAAGCACCAGTGCACATACGGCGAAAATTGCAGCACTTGTGGTTGCTGGCACTGCGGTTACTGCTACTGAGCGTCGCCTGCTTCGCATTTGCCCAACCAATATTGGAGCTCGCCGGGAGCGCTGATATCGAAGCGACATCCGTACCTGACCGGGTGATCGTGCTGGATACATCGCTGTCGATGAACCGCTCCGGCAGCGGTGAGCGTGCCTTCAGCGAAGCGCAACAAATTGCCCGCGAACTGGTCCGGACCTTACCACCCGGAGGACGCGCGGCGGTGGTGACGGTGGACAATCGGATCGAGTTAAATGCACCGCTGACGGATGACCGGGCGCGGCTCAACGCGGCCATTTCGGCCAGCCAGCCAGGTGCTGCACGGTTGATTCTGGATGGTTTGCTCGGCCGCATTGCAAACCTGACCGGAACGTTGGCGTCGCCTGGCGAAGAGTTGGAAGTGCATCTGATCTCTGATTTTCAAGCGACGGCCATGCCTGATCAGTTCAACGCCCTGATCGAAGGTTCAATCTGGCCCGTGACACTGCATGCCGTGAGTGGCGACCGACCGAATTGGGCGGTAACGCATCTGGCATTGCGCAGCAACACCAACCCGTCTAAAGACGCCCCTGCTGATGCAATTGTGGAAGTAACCGTGCGTGGGTATGGGACTCAAGCGCAAGCGGTCGATGTGATACTGGAACAAAACGGCACACCCATCGGGCAGCGCAACGTACGGGTTCCGGCTGACGGCACCACCACCACCCAGTTCGAACTCCCCCCTGCAGGTCGGGGTCACATCACCTGGCTTGCGCACCTCGGCATAAACGATGCCCTCGATGACGACAACACTCGGCGTCTGGTGCAGGCTGATCGCGAGCAAACGGAGCTGGTAGTGATCACCACCAAGGAGCGGCCATACGCCTACTTGCGCGCAGCCGTGCAAGCGGCCGCGACGAGTTTTGTACCGGTAATGAAAACGACACTTGACGATCTTACGGTGCCTGTCGTCGTGGTGGCCGATCCCGGTGTGCTTGCCAGTGGGACCGAGCGTGAACTGGTTCGTTTTCTCGAAACCGGCGGTGCCGTGCTGCTTATTGCAGGACCGGCTACGCGGGCTGCCGGACGATTGCCGATCCTGGATGTCGCATTGGCACCGAGTCGATTCGACCAGACCAGCCGTGGCATCGTGGCCGTCGACCGCAGTCATCCTGTGCTGAGCGGATTTGCTGCCTGGCGTGATCTGTCGGTGTTTCAGGTCGTGAAGCGGGCAGAGCCCGAAACGGGTGACGTCATTCTGGCGTTGGATGACGACACCCCCCTGCTAGTGGAATATCCCGTGGGCGCTGGGCGGCTGATGGTGCTGACTACGGCCCTCGATCCCGAGTGGAGTTCGCTGGTCGTACGCCCCGCTTTTGTGGCATTCATGGCTAACCTGTTGGGTTATCTGGCGGAAGATCTGCTTCCGTCCGAAGCGCTGGTTGGCCAGGCTTTTGCCATTCCGGCGCAGTCCGTTCAGCTCATCGATGCGGCGGGGACGCGCGTTCTTGGTCTTGCCGATACAGTCGGTCGACCCACCGTGAGTGTCGCGATACCCGGCGTATATCAGCTACGCACCCCGAGCCGTACGCGTCCTCTGGCCGTGAATACCGACCTGCGCGAATCCGACCTCCGCCGTGCACCGGATGAATTGCTCGCGCGCTGGCAGGCAGCGACCACTCAACCCAGCAGGCAAACCAGCACGACGTTTACGTCGAGCACTCCAACGAGCACCTCCGACACAACTCATCACCAACCGCTGGCCGCGTGGCTGCTGGCGTTACTGGCCTTATTAGTGTTTGCTGAACCTCTGCTTGCCAATAATGGTCCAACGACTAGATTACCCAGGGAAGCCGTAGGGACATGAGCGTCCTCCACGAATATCTCTCCGCATGTCGGCTGCGTTTGCGGCGCCGCTTCGTGGCTCGCGGTGCGGCCATCATGGCCATGAGCGCCTTGGTCTTGACGGGCCTTTTCGTTTTGATTTTCCTGATCTGGGTTCCCGGCAGCGGGTTTGTGCTCACGACCCAGATATTGCTTTATCTGGCCATCGCCGTTGGCGTTGGCGTGCTCGTCTGGTGGCCCATGGACAACGACGCCGTCACCCGCCAGGTGGAAGCTCGGGTAACGGGCTTCGACGGCAGACTGCAAACCTGGCGGGACGCCAGCCGACGTGGCGACGATTCCCCCATGCTGAAGCTGCTCACCCGCGAGACCCAATCCATAGCCGAAGTCAACAATCACCAAAAAGTCGTGACCACGCGGGAATTTGTCGCACCCGCAAGCACCGCCATCGTCATCGGATTCATCCTGGTGATGACGCTCATCAGTGGTAACAATCCCTGGCAGCTTGCGGCCAAGCGTTTGTGGACGGGCGACCTTCTCACCGCAGCAGCCCCGCGCATCACAGTTACTCCTGGAGACGTGGTAGTGCCGCGCGGCGCCGACGTGATAGTGGAAGCTGTGGCCAGCGGGTTCGTCGCCCGACGGATGGAGATGAACGCGACCTTCGAACACACCGACGGTTGGGAGCGTGCACCCATGGCACGCCTCGACGAAAGCAAATACGGCTTCGTGTTCGTCGGGGTCAGCGAGCAGGTGGACTACTACGTTCAAGCTGCCGGTCTCAACTCGGAGCGTCATGTTATTTACGTCGCGGACCTGCCCCGGGTAACCGGTGTCTCGCTCTCCTACGAATTTCCCGATTGGACCGGGTTGCCTGTTACCGAACACGATAGTGGCGACGTATCCGCGCTACCGGGCACCCGGGTGGAAGTGACCGCGGTTACCGATCTACCCGTTGTAGATCCGGTAATTGTGGTCAACGGGCGAGAGCTTGCGGCTACGGCCAGCGGGTTGGAGACACACGGCGCCTTCGACGTTGGCGAGGAAGGCAGCTGGTACGTGGCGGTCCGTCACGAAGGTACGCTCGCGCGCATCAGCGACACCTATCTGATCAACGTGGTGGAAGACAACCTACCCGAAGTGGACTTCAGTTGGCCCGGGCACGACGGCCAGGCCACCTCCATCGAGGAAGTCGCGCTGCGCTTCCGGTCTCGGGACGACTATGGCGTCGAGTCGCTGACGTTCAACTACTCGGTTAATGGCGCACCCTGGGAGACGGTGATCTTGGACAGCGATGCAGACGAGGCCGAGCACCTGCTTTACCTGGAAGACCTCACGGTCGCCTCCGACCCGACCACAACAGAGCCGCGCTCGCTCAAGCCCGGCGATATGATCTCGTTTTTTGCCGAAGCCAAGGATCACCGTCAGCAGTCGCGTACCGCATTGTATTTTGTAGACGTTCGACCCTTCGATCGCACCTACCGGGAATCACAGTCGGCTGGCGGCTCAGGTAATGGCAGCCCCGGCTTCGAAATAGCCGACCGTCAGCGGGAAATTGTCACCGCCACCTGGAACCTCCTCAACAAGCAGCAGACCGAGCGCTTTGATGATGAGAGCGAAGCGATGCACGACCAGTCGGATGTGCTGGCGATGTTGCAACGGACGCTCAAAGACCAGGTGGAAACACTAACCAGCCGGGCTCAGGCCCGGCGCCTGGGCGCCGACGAAGAGGTCGACCAGTTCATGACCGAACTGACCTTGGCCGCCACTTACATGGAACCCGCCGCGGTGATGCTCGACTTGAACGATCTGTTGGAAGCCATCACGCCGGAACAACAGGCGCTGCAGCATCTCAAGGCAGCAGACGCGGCCATGACGGACGTTGACGTAACGAGGACTCGAGGCGACATGCGCGGTACATCGGGTCGTTCGTTGTCGGAGCTTTTTGATCTGGAGATGGACCCGGAACGCAACCGCTACGAAACGCCCCAGAGTCCTAACTTCGGTGAAGGCGTCGAGGAGGACGATAGCGATTGGCGCCGGCTGGAAGAACTGGCTGCACGCCAGCAACGGCTCGCCGAACGGCAGCAAAACGGCGAGGAAAGTCTCGCTTCACGCTGGCAACAGGAGCGCCTGCGGCGGGAACTCGAAGAACTCCGCCAGCGCCTCGAGGGTCGTCAGGGGAGCGAGCAGAACCAGTCAGCCATAGATAATGCTATTGCCGAACTGAACCAGGCTCGCGACGCCATCGACCGATCGCTTGCACAGCAACAAGCCGACCCAAGGAGCATACGTCAGGCGACCCAGGCGCTGCGGCAGGCTGCGAGCCAGCTTCGCGAGAGCGAGCGCAAAAACTTACAACAGCGTCTGGCACGTACTGGCCGGCAAATCGAAAACCTGATCGCCGACCAGGACGTCGTGATCGACCGGCTCGAAGCGCTGCAGCGCGAGTTGTTGGAAGCCTCACAGCGCGGTGAAAGAATCCCGTACCAGAACTTCTCGATGGAATCTTTTGGCGAACGCAAACGTCGTATGCAGGAAGATCTGGACAACGTTACGAATGAGCTTGACGAAGTTAGCGACTCCGTGGGTGATCGTGACCCGGATACGCAACGGGTTTTGCAACGTGCAGTGGCCGAGTTGAACGAGGAATTCATCGATGACCGGCTCGCCGCCTCTGCCATTGCCTTCGAGATGGGCAGGCCACTTTATGCCATCAACAACGAAGACGTTGTGAAAAATGCTCTACAGCGCCTCGCTAATCGGATCGGCCAGGCTCGGCGCCTGCTCGAGAGCAGCGAAATGCAACCCCGGAACGACAACCCGCTCGCCCGTGTGCGGGCATTACGCCAAGCACTAACCGCCGCAGCACCAACGCGCAGTGGACAAAACGATGGAGACGAGGTGAACGGCATCTTCCGTGCAACCGAAGCGCTAGCATTTCGCCTTGGCCAGGAGTTGGGTGAACAATTCAATCTGGACACGTCCCTCAGCCGATCCAGATACATACCCCGGGGAACCGACGACGACAATACCGCAACATTAGTCAGCATGACCCGGGATCGGCTGGATTTCATCGAGACGGCGCTCTTGAGCCTGCAAGCATCACCCATTCGTGCGCAGAAACCACGCGATACGGCCAGGGACTCTGATGCGGCGGCACGCTATTTCCGCAGCCTCAGCGCGCCAGACAGATAGTCCGCAAATATTTAGTGAGCTCTTCTGTGATTGACGCTTCTACTCGAGCGACTATTAATTGAGCTTCGCCTTGGCGTCGCGTGGTTGCTGGATCGACTTGCACGCGATTGGTGCTGCACCTTGACAGGCGCCGCTGCGCGCGCCTGGCGCACCACCGGTGCGTGAGTTCTGGCTGGCTGGGATCTTACCTGGTGGGTACTTGCCTGGGCAGGTCTTCCCTGCTGCGCTCTTGCTCGCGCCGTCCTAGAGGCGGGAACAGGTGTTGCCGAGACATTGGTTCGACGTCCGCTTTCGACCCTGCGTGCGGGGACCCGTTCGGGGACCGGAGTGCTTAACGCCATCCGCGCACCGCGTTTAACCGACCGGCCGCGAACTTCCGTGTTCGAACGTCGCTCACGTGACTGGTTGCGAACTACCCGTTGGGTCCGGGGTTGAACATCTTTCTCGCTGATATCAGTTGTAAGCGCTGTGCGCCGTTCGTCGTTGGCACGCCTGTTAACGCCGGCCGTTCTGCGCGCGTTCGCTCGCGCATCCACACGGGGTCGATCGCCTCGCGACCTATCGCGAACGTTCCGCGCTCTCCGCACACCATCGGGTGCAGTACCGTCTGCAATCAATCTGGAGTCCGACGTTCCTGCCGCACGCTGTTCAGCTTTGCGTGAGCGGCGTTCAGCGACAACGTTTTCTCGCCTGCGATTATTGAGTTCGTGATTCGAACGCCGTTCGTCACGCCAATCGCGATGATCGAGATCGGGATTAAAAGGTCGCGCACCAGCACGCTCGCGATCGGGCTGCCACTGGTTACCCGGGTGGTGCCGGCGATGGTGACTATTCCGATGGTGGTTGTAATACCCGGAATAGTTGTAGCTCAGCCACAGGTGCGGTTGGCGATAATAAAACGGATCGTAATAGCTGTAGTTGTAATACGGATGACTGTCGTAGCCATAGTGATGTAAATGCAAACGGTGGGTGTTCCAGCCAATGCTGAACGCCGAGGTCACACCCCAGAAATATCCAGTGGAAAAATAATGGTCCCGGGGATACGGGTAGTAGTACAACGGGTATGCACGCGGGTAGTAGTGATATACGGGGTAACGTTGATAGACCGTTACCCGCTCAGGCTCATAATAAGGCACGTAAATCACCTCGGGATCCGCCGGCCTGATCAGAATTGTGCCTTCATCGTCTACCGCGACGATCTGATGCTCATCGCTCTCCAGGTTACCCGACACCCGCGCGCGTTCACGGAAATCGCTTACCGCTGCAATCAGCTCAGCCTCCTGGACGAGCACTGCTTCGCCGAGCTGCCAGGTCCAGTCGAGGTCTTCGTTCAACAGCGCAATGACTTCCGGGTAATTCAACAGCGCGATGATGGAATCGTCCCAGTTCTCGTCCGGCTCGAGGGTTGGATCGTCTTCACGGGCTTCCAGGAAGCGCGCCGCCTGAACAATCTGAACGGGGTAGGTCGCCGCGGGTAACACAATAGCGAGGAGATCATCGGGATACAGCGCGATAGGGGCAATCAGCTCGCCGAGCTCTTCAGCGGACAACGGCTCAATCGGCTCGACGGTGATTTCACCTTCGGCCGTGATGTCTTCGATGTCTGTAGCGGCGAAAACCGAGCCGCCGAATAGCAGCAACGCCAGCAAGAGCAACCCGTAGGAGGCGCTGACCAATGTGATCGACTTACGGCGATTGGGCTGGAAGTTGTTCATTTCGACCCTTCCCGGTTCCGCGCGATCCCTGGCGCTCGAGTTCAATAACATCCGAGAAGGATACTCAGGTCAAGCTGAATGGAAGCTTAAGATCAGCTTCAACTAATGCAGACATGACTTTATCAAGTAATTTCAACAAGTTGCATAGAAATCAGCAACCCGCAAGGCGATTCAAATTTACTGGCCTGATGAGATTACAACCTCGATACGACGACTGCTCTACCTTATAATCCCGCGCCCTGCGCCCGTAGATCGCGTAGCCCGAGGCGAAGCACTGCCTCGCCAAGGGACTACGACCGGCCACGGATGGCCGGTCTGGTGCAGTTCGTTCAATAATGTCGCGCCAGGGACGGCTGGAAGATGCTTTTTTTGCGCCCGTAGCTCAGCTGGATAGAGTACTGGCCTCCGAAGCCAGGGGTCGCGCGTTCGAATCGCGCCGGGCGCGCCAAATAGTCTAATAAAAACAATGGGTTATGGGGTCTGCACAACCTGGGAATGTGGCGTGTGTTTGCTCGGGGGAGCAGAGGGGGAGCGAGATGTGAGGACTACAAGCCGGTTGACTGAAATACAGACGTAATCTGGTCCATTCTCGATCATCTAGTCCAGCGCGCACCGCCAAGTACACCTCCCGAACGGGCACCACTGTCCAACAACTCGGGCAGCCTCTTTTTTGCTTCCTGAACCTTCAGATCCTTCGGGACAAACGTTCCGCCATGACATTTCGATACACAGCTCGAAAACCACGCGGATTCCTTCCCTAAGACCCGGTTGTCTGACCTTGCGATACTTTGCTGGATATGTTGAGACAGATTCGAACTGTGTAAGCCGCCAAGAAGAAGATGGCAACCGAACCCGACGCCAGTCCAGCAACGACCCACCGTGAAGGACCCGACCCGAACCAGTTTTGCAGGATCGAAGCCGTGGCGGCCATGGGAAGCAGAAATATCGATGCCACACACAAGGTTTTCGACACGCGGTCTCCGTAGAGCGCAATCCACGGAAATTTCGCTCTGTCGGATTGCGGCTCGAATCGACGCAGGTGCACCGCAAAATACGAAAGAATGACAGTCAGTATGATGATTCCCCAGCTTGCTACTGCCTGTTGCGGCAGATTTGCGCCGAAAACGGAGAGTTGCGGCCCGACTTCCCGTCTCAGCTGATCAATATGGCTCTGCAATTCCGTGATCGAGGTTGTCTGCAAGGCGTCTGCGACTTCTGCAAACTCCGGAAAGGCGTCGTCAAACGGCACGCCCAGCCAATCGGTTGTCTCGATGACGTTCCGGTTCTTCTCCAGTACCGCGTCCAACACGCTCGTACCGACTGGATCGCTTATTAT
>SMWK01000143.1 GCA_004356895.1 Gammaproteobacteria bacterium | reverse complement strand
TTTTTCCAATGCTAGGACGAGATCCTCATTACGCTGCCTAAGTTCCTCAAGAGTTTTTTCCAACTCGGCCTTGGCATCGGTTGCCGATTTTTCGGCCTTGAAGCGACGGGTTACGTCGGTACCCGTTCCCCGGTAACCCTCAAACCGACCGCTGTCCTCGGCGAATACCGGAACGCCACTTACAAGCACATAACGAGGATGTCCGTCGGTTCCCTCCATAAGGAATGTTCGATTCCGAAATGGTCTGTGGGTCTCCATTTCCTTTTGTGTCCCGCTGGCTTCCCCGTCGTCATCGAACTTGCCCAGGGTGAAGAAGTGGCGGCCAGTGAGCGTTTGCGCCGGCGTGCCGATGGCTTCCGATATGCGCGGCGAAACAAAGGTCAGATTGAAATTGTGATCCACCGCCCAAAGCCAGTCCGAAGAGGATCGAATGACGTCCTGTAGCCAACCCTCCATTTCGCCTGCTTTTTGGGTCGCCCGGGCGAGAGGGCTGACATCTTCGTATATACCGCCAAATCCAATGATCTTTCCCTTGTCGCTGTCGCTGCGGATCGCGAAATGATTGGAGATAAAATAGTTTTCTTTGTTGTCGATGGAGATCGTATGGGATCGCCGTATCTCTTCGCCATTTGCGTAGAGCTGTTCGATTATCGCCATGAGCGCGGCTGGCGTCTCGTCCAAGGAAGGTAGGTCTTCGTCAGACCAATACAGGTGGGGCGCGAGATCCCTGAATGCTTTATTGGAAATGACGATTTTTCCGGAAGAATCGGTGAGATAGAACGGCGTGATTCGATCGAACAGGACATTGAGCAAGTCCTTGTGCCCGGCCTGCCGTTTCAGGGTGCTCTGGCCCTTGCGTTTTACAGCAGGCTTCGTCGATTCGCCACGGGCTTTGTCCGCGTTGGCGGCGTCAATACCAATGCCTTGATTGGTGCCTTGCAGGAGGTCGCGAAGGCTTTTCTGGGTCACACTCATAACGACTTTAAACCCCATAAAAGACGGGGCTCCTAATGTAATTTCCACGCACCCCTCGAGGGGCCAAATCGGGCCGATCCAGCGTGGAGTTGGTGGATAATGCAGATCGGATGTGGATTCGTCAAGTTCTTCAATAAGATATGAGGAAAATAAAAGGCTATGCCTTAATATAAATATACATTGGTGCGCATCCGGTAGCGAGTTTGAAATTATTCTGGTGCCGTGACTTTGTTTGCACCACAAGAGTTAGACTTCTGGAGCAGAGGACCGTGTCAGGGACCAGCAAAACAACCCCCGTCTGGATACCATATGAAAATGCCTGTCTTCCCATCGTCGGCGTGGTGTTGGCGGGCGGGCGTTCACGCCGTTTCAATGGGGCGGACAAGTCCCTCGAAATTTTGGCGGGACGGCCTTTGATCCAAAGAGTTCTCGATAAGGCGCGGTCTCAGGTTGATGAATTGATCATTAGTACCAATGGTGACCCATCTAGTTTCTCAGAAATCACTACCGCGGTCGTGGTTGTTGACGATATGACGGGCCACCAAGGACCGCTCGCCGGGCTGGCGGCCTGCTTATCCTGGTTGGCCGAGGAGCGACCAGAAGTTCGATGGATCGCGACGTTTCCCGTGGACGGCCCCTTTTTCCCAGGGCATTTGGTGGCGTCCCTTTCCGCTGAGGCGTTGCCAAAGGGTGTTCCTGCTTTCGCGGCATCGGGCGGACGGGTACATCCCGTCTTCGGTTTATGGCCGATTGGCATCGAACCGGAGTTGCGGCGTTACCTCGTAAATAGCAAGCGAAGTTCGTTGGTGGATTTTATTAAGTCGCAAGACGGCATCGAGGTCGCCTTCGCGGAAAGGTCCCCGGATCCGTTTTTCAACATCAATACAGAAGTGGATCTTTCGCGAGCCGAAGCCTTGTGTCGGGAGTCGGAGCGTGGCGTTTGAGGCCGAGTTCAGTCGTTGATCAGTATCAATTGCACCACATTGGTTTTGATCAGTTGCTTGCCGGCATTCTCGAAATTTATTGTGACGCGGTTCCCATCCACGGACTGCACCTGCCCAACTCCCCAAGCGGGGCAACCAGGGTGCCGTACGCGGTTTCCGGGCACGAGCAGCGACGCTGGGACTGGTGTCTCCGATACCATTCTTTTTCCCATTTTGAGTGGGTCGCCGTAAAGCCTATGCTATCCCTAACGGCGGAGCTTGGCACCCTATTTTTATCCTTTAAGAAATTGGAATGACTGCGATGGATACTCAGCTAGATTCAAGGGTTATGGAGCTTCTATGTGCGCGATTGTGCCACGATCTCATTGGTCCCATTGCCGCCGTCAATAACGGGGTGGAACTTATTCGGGATTTTGGCGACGAAATGCAGGGGGAGGCTCTTGCGCTGATTGGAGAAAGCGCCACCAAGGCGTCGCAACTGTTACAGTTCTACAGGGTGGCATTTGGTTCGGCGCGAGCGGCGGATGGAAGCGGGATCGAGATTGAAGAAGCTCGTCAGCGCGCCCTTGACGCATTGTCTTCAGAGCGAATTACCATTCAATGGCCCGATAAGGAAGCGGAAGGAGATGGGGAGGCCTCACGCCTGGCGGCCAAACTTATCCTCAACCTCGTTCTGCTGGGCGTCGAGATTCTTCCGGGCGCGGGCAAAGTCTGCGTGGAAATTAAACGGGGCAATCCGGGGCAGGTGCAAATCACCGCGCAAAAGAATGGCCTTTCTATGAGTGAAGATTTTGCCGCAGTTCTCAATGGTGAAGTTTTGCCAAACCAGCTTACACCCCACACCGTCCAAGCATTTTTCACCCGTTTTCTCGCGAACTCCGTTGGTGGCGATATCCAAGTTCATTGCGGGAACGATGTTATAACTTTAGTTGTAGAAATTTATACCTAACACCGAATTTGGAATTTATCGCGAGATTCCCTAAAAATTAGCAGGAGGTTTACCGGTTATTAACCTGTTTCTTACACCTATTGGGGGTCATTTCTTTTTGCTGGACGGCATATGCCTTTTGCCCGTCAACAAGACAAATTACTACCCTAATCGGAAGGGTGAGAAACACATGGATGATTTACTTCGCGAGTTTTTGACGGAAAGTGGCGAAAGTCTCTCCGAACTCGATGTCGAACTGGTCCAGTTCGAGCAAGATCCCAATGACGAAGCTCTGTTGGGCAACATCTTCAGACTGATGCACACCATAAAAGGCACCTGCGGTTTCCTTGGCCTGCCACGATTGGAAGTCGTCGCCCATGCATCGGAGGATGTGATGGGAAAGATTCGTGATGGAGAACTTGAAGTTACGCCCACGGCGATCTCGCTTATTCTAGAATCCATTGACGCCATCAAAGATATCCTCGGCGCCCTAGAAGAAACGGAAGCTGAGCCTGAAGGCAGCGACCAGAATCTCATCGATCGTTTGAACGCGCTCGCCAACGGTGAGGCCGTCGACGAGACGGGCACGGAGCCTTCGGATGAATCCGCCGAGAGCAGTGCCGAAGCCGCAGCTCCGACCGCCGGGAACGACTCCATTATCGAACAGCTTGGCGGCAAGGATGCGGTCGATGCCCTGGTCGAGATCTTTTATGGCAAGGTTCTCGGTGACGACAAGCTAAGCCCGTTCTTCGAGGGCGTTGACATGGATCGCCTGCGGACCATGCAGAAGGCGTTCCTGACCATGGCCTTCGGCGGTGAAGACGCTTACTCGGGCCAAGACTTCACGTCTGCACATGCGGGGCTGATTAACAAAGGGCTAAACGACAGCCACTTCGATCGAGCCATGACATGCCTGCGCCAGACGCTTGAGGAATTGGACGTGGGCGAAGATCTGATGATCGACGTTCTCACCGTCGCCGAGCGGACGCGCTCCGACATTTTAGGGCGGAATTTTGGAGATTCATCTCCATCGATGGATTCAGAAAAGGATAGTGAAGGGGTTGCGGAAAGCACTCCCGAGGTGGCTACCCAAGCAAAGACAACCGGAGACAAGCCCGCTCCCGCTACGACAAAGGGCGCGGGCGCGGCAAAGGAATCGTCCATTGCCAACCAGTCCATCCGCATCAATATCGACCTTCTTGAAAATTTGATGAATCTCGTTAGTGAGTTGGTGCTCACACGGAACGCCCTATTGCAGATGGTCCGCGGGCAAACGGACAGCGAGATGAATATTCCCCTGCAGCGTCTCAGTCAAACCACGACCGAACTGCAGGAAGGGGTAATGAAAACCCGTATGCAGCCGATCGGTAACGCTTGGAACAAATTGCCCAGGATTATTCGTGATCTTTCCTTAGAACTAGACAGGAAGATTAATCTGGAAATGCTTGGCGCGGATACCGAGCTTGATCGTCAGGTCCTCGAGCTCATCAAAGATCCATTGATCCACATGGTTCGCAACTCCGCGGACCACGGGATAGAGACGCCTGCAGACCGAATTGCCGCCGGCAAGCCTGAAGAGGGCACTGTCACCCTCAGCGCCTATCATGAGGGCGGTCACATCATCATCGAGATCAACGACGATGGCCGTGGCATAAATATCGAAAAAGTAAAAGAAAAGGCCGTCAAGACTGGGCTCGCTACCGAGGCTGAACTCGAAGGAATGACCGACCAGCAAATTCAGGCGTTCATCATGAAGCCTGGCTTTTCCACCGTGGATGCGGTCACCAGCGTATCCGGTCGTGGTGTCGGCATGGACGTCGTTAGGACAAATATCGAAAAGATCGGTGGGACCATCGAACTCAAATCTGTCGAAGGGAAGGGCTCGTCCTTTACCATCAAGATCCCGCTGACGCTGGCCATCGTGTCCGCATTGATCGTAAGTTGTACTGGAGAACGTTTCGCCGTTCCCCAGATCAACGTCATTGAATTGGTTCGTGCCTCCGAGAACTCGGAACACAAAATCGAGAAGATCAATGGTGCGGCGGTACTCAGGCTGCGGGAACGGTTGCTTCCGCTTGTCAGCCTTAGGGATTTGCTGAAGCTTGAGGGGCGTGCGACCTCCGAACCCGTTAAGGTTGACGACGGGGCCGTTGAACCCGGTGTTGCCGTCGAAGGAGAAGAAGAGGATCCGCGTAAGGACGAGAGTGAAAACCTCATTCTCGTGACCAATGTTGGTGCCATGACCTTCGGCATTCTGGTCGACAAGGTCTACGACACCGAAGAAATCGTTGTGAAACCGGTCGCCCCTATTCTCAAGGATATCTCTATTTACTCTGGTAACACCATCCTTGGGGATGGCAGCGTCGTATTGATTCTCGATCCCAACGGTATTGCCGCGGAGGTCGGGGAGATGGCCGTAACGGAATCCGACGCCGTCGCAGTTGTTTCATCGAAATTTGGTCAGTCGGAAGACGATGTGGCTTTACTCGTATTCCGGGCCCATTCGGAAGAACCGAAAGCTGTCCCGCTGTCACTGGTTGCACGCCTCGAAGAAATCGACGTCGGCGCGATCGAGTATTCTGACGGCGCACCAGTCGTGCAGTATCGTGGCCATCTCATGCCTTTGGTGATGATGGCCGCCGATTCAGAGTTCCGCAAGGAGGGTCGCCAGCCGGTGATCGTCTTCTCTGACGAAGACCGTTCCATGGGCCTCGTGGTCGATGCGATCGAAGATATCGTGGAGGATAAACTCTCCATCGAGTTGGCTGCGGAAAGGCCGGGAATTCTTGGTTCCGCCGTGGTGGACGGAAAAGCGACCGAAATTATCGACGCGGGTTACTACGTGAGCGCTGCCCACAAGGAGTGGTTTGGGAGCGAGAACCGCAAGCCATATAGCGCCAATGAAGGGTCAACGAACCTTCTGCTGGTCGACGATAGCGCCTTTTTCCGCAACCTCCTGACGCCTCTTCTTACTATGGCCGGGTACAATGTCACGACGGTGGAAAGCGCCGATGAAGCTCTTGCCCTGAGGGACAGTGGAGCAAATTTCGACGTCATCATCAGTGACATTGAAATGCCGGGGATGGACGGCTTTTCCTTTG